>JBIKIK010000148.1:0-4715 GCA_044361655.1 Luteolibacter sp.
CACGCGCATCGGCACTGCAGTGAGCGACTTCACCGGAAAAAACATCGTCAGCTCGCCGGGTGGCAAATTGGCAAGCCCGGAGGCCATCGCCGTCGCAACCGATTCGCGCGCTTGGTAGCCGGCCTCGCCCGTGCCGGACCAGACTTCCCAAGCTTCTTCGCCAGGGATCAGCAGCACATGTTCGATAGGTTTGCTCACGGGATGATTTCTTCGTTGCGTTGCAGAAGGGCCAGCTTGCCAGTTCGATTGCGAACAATCACGCTGATTTTTCGTTTACATCCATCGGCTTGGCCGAGGCTCTCGATGTGGGTGGTGGTGTCATTGACGGTGAAGCGGCGGGCGATGTCGGGCCGGGCAGCGGAATCGACGCCGAGGAGCTGGAGGGCGGCGGCGGCATCTGGGAAAGGTTGGTCATCATCCGTGTCACGAATGCCGTCGGGGCCACAAACTGTCTCTGGAATGATCTCCGCCTGGCTGGCGTCGCACTCGGCGGCGGCGGCGATGAGTTCGGCAGTGGCCTCATTGAGGTCGAGGGGTCCCCCGCTCCAGACCGTGAACCACTCGCGCCAATCCGGGCGGGCGGCCTCGACCAGATCCATGCCGCGCACAAGGCGGACCTCGGAAATGTCGTAAAAGGGCCGGTTGAAGGGCTGGTTGATGCGGCCGGCGGATTCGTATTCCTTCACCTCCGCGCCGTTGAGGGCGACATTATCATCGGGGTCGACCCAATCGCAGAGAGCGTCGGCGATGGCCATCGCGTCATCGAGGCTGAGGCCCCAATCGGTGAAAATTTCGCGCAGCAGTGCTTTGTCTTCCTGGAGGATGATCGCGTTGATGTTGAAGCGCGCGCCTTCGGAGGTCATTTTGACTTCGAAGCCCTCGCCGCTGGCAGCGTTGAGTTGGCGAAGGATTGGATCGCTGCGTTTCACGATCGGGTTGCATGCGATGGCGATGCCTTTTTCTGCCACTTGTCGGGCGTGCGAGCCGTGGATTTTCGCCGAGGCGAGTTCCATGTCGAAGGAGATCACGCGCAGCGCCGCCATCGAGGCGAGGCCGAGGATCGCGATGAGCCAGATCACCGCCAGCAGCGCCATGCCGCGGGGTGATCGTCGCATGGAAATTTTGCGTGAAGCGTTCATTGGTTGTCCGGCGGAGTTTCGCCGCCGGGGTTGATGTTGAGATCAGGCGGGCTCACTGAGCCACCGCCGTCTTGGCCGTCTTCGGGTTGGCCCTCGGGGTTTTCGACATTCGGATTTTGATTTTGATTCGCGCCTTGTGTCATTTGGCGCATCACCACCTCCGGGTTGAGGCGTGGCGGGATCCAAAAAATTTGGCGGATCTCTTCACCTTTCGCGCCCATTGCCATCGTGACTTCGATTTGCAAGGGGAGCCGGCCTTGGTTGTGCCAGTCGAATTGCCATTCCATCGAGCGGCCATCGAGCACGCGCCATTCGAAATAGGAAACATCCTGGAGCAGCACGATTTCGGCGAAGGGTTTTTCCTTGAGCGCGCTCATCGTGCTTTGCTCGGAGTCTTCGAGAATTTCGTTTTCGTAGTAGCGCAAAACGATGTCGAGAAATCCGCTGCGGCGCTTGACCGTTGAGAGCTGCACCGCCTTGGCGATGCGCTCGCCGCCGGACCAGTTGAAGCCGAGCGGAACATTTTGTAGCGTGAGGTCGGAGAGGTAATGCGAGCCTTTGTCATCGACCTTCAGATCGAGTCGCGCATTGCCGGGCAGCGATGCGAAGCGGCGGCCGAGTAGCTCAAAAAACGCCTGTTGCCGCATTTCCTCGTTCTGCGTTTCGACAATCGTTTTGCCGAGCGCGAGCGAAGTACGAGCGATGCCGACCACCATGCCAACGATGAGGCTCAGCAAGCCGACGGCGATCACCACCTCGAGCAAGGTGAAGCCGCGACGCTTGCGTGATGACGGTGAAATTTTCATGGCTGGTACATCATGCCGTAGCGCCATGTTTCGGCGCTGCGTTCCTGCGATCGACCGTTCTCGGCCCACTTTGCCTTGATGCGGATTCGGAACATGTCCTGCAGTTGTTGGCCATCCTCGTTGAGCAAATCTTCAATGCGTTCAATGGTCGTCTCGAGCTCGACGCCGGTTTCGCCGATCTCGATCGTGTCGGAGCCTTCCTCGATCGTCGGTTGTGAAAGTGTTTCCTCAAGCGCGCTGTCGAGAATGCGCGTGATGCGCAACTCGCTTTGCGCGAGCGACGCGGTGGCGGCCATGCGGTTGAGAGCAACGGTGAATCCCGTCGCAGCCATGCCGAAGACCGCGAGGGCGAGCACCATCTCGAGCAGCAGGAAGCCGGACTTCCGAATCGGGTGGGGCGCGTTCATCGTGCTTCAATTTCGCTTTCGCGGATGGCGGCGGTGAGCGGCTCGTAGGTGTCGGCCGACCAGCTTTGATCGAGCACCAGTTTCACGGAAAGCGGTTCGCAAAGGCCATCGGGATCAAAGCGCCAGATGTGCACATCTTCCTTCACGGTATCGAGCCACTCCTTCGAATCCCAACGACGCACGAACACGCTCATGCCATCATTGAGGCGGAATTCCTCGCGCGTGGCAGCAGCATCGCTTTGGACTTCTGTGTCGCTCTTTTTGGATTTGCGCAAAGTGCGACCCGCTTCGGCAAGTGGCAGCATGCGCACGCGGTCGGAGCGAAACTCCAAGGCATATGGCGTCTGGTGCAGCATCGATGTGACCCGCGCGCGCTTGGCGAGCAACTCGATTTCTCCCGACGCCCGGCGCAGCGCGTGTTCATCGGACGAATAAACCATCAGGCCCACCGCGCCGCCCATGACGACGGCCGCGATTGCGAGTACGACGACAAGTTCGATGAGCGTGAATCCGCGGCGGAGGTCAGTCGTCTTGACTGCTGAGGTCATCGGGAGTGTTTTCCATGCCATCGGGACCCTTGCTCAGGATCTCGAATTCGTTGACGCGCTTGCGGCCGGGAAAGCGGTAGTTGTAGGGCGAGTCCCATGGGTCGAGCGGGATCTTGCTCATGACTTGCACCCAGCGGCGCGGCACCGGCGTGCTGGTTGGTTTTTCTTGGAGCGACTTTAGGCCTTGCTGGCTGGTTGGGTAGCTGCCGGCGTTGAGCTTGTACATTTGCAGCGCGCTTTCGAGGCTCTTGAAGTCGGCCTCGACCTGCTTGAGTTTGGCCGCATCGCCGATGCCGCGCATCGCGAAGATCGCGCCGCCGAGGATCATGGCGATGATCCCGAGCACGATGACCATTTCGAGGAGGGTGAAACCTTTGCGGCGGCGGGTGGATGGAGCGGTGGAAATTTTCATGAAACGGGAATGAGCTTGCGGCGGAAGCCTCGCACGAAAGGGAATGCCGCGCGATGCCAAATTTGTCGGCAAAATCCGCGAGATTTCCCGGGCTTTGCGGTTGAATTTCCGCAGATCTGGCATTCGATGGGGATCCAGGCCGGTTTCATGAGTGCAGCGAATTTCAGGATCAAGCTCCGCGAGGTGCCCCACCAACCCGGGGTCTACCTGATGAAGGATCATCTGGGCTCGATCATCTATGTCGGCAAGGCGCGCGATCTCAAGCGGCGGGTCTCGAGTTATTTCATGCCCTCGCGCAAGATGCGGGCAGACATCAAGACCCGCGCGCTGATCGACTCGATCCATGATTTCGAGATCCATGTCGTGCGCAACGAAGAGGAATCGCTGTTGCTCGAGGGCAAGCTCATCAAGGACTACCGGCCGCGCTACAATGTCGCGTTTCGGGATGACAAACGCTTCCTGCTCGCGCGGGTGCGGCTGGCGGATCCGTGGCCGCGCTTTGTGACGACGCGGGTGAGAAAAGAGGATGGCTCAAAATACTTCGGGCCATTTCCTCATTCGAGTGCGTTGAACCACACGCTCGAGTGGCTCAACCGCAGCCTTGGCTTGCGCGTGTGCCGACCGACCGATCCCGGCGAAGCGGAGTACCGCCACTGCATTGCCGACATCATCCGCAACTGCTCGGCGCCCTGCGTCGGGCGCATCTCGCGCGAAGAGTATCTCGCGAGAGTCGAGGAGGCCTGTCGGATCCTTGAAGGCAAGGGCAAGCGCGAGTTGTTCGACGGCCTGCGCAAGGACATGGAGGTAGCGGCCGAGGCGATGGATTTCGAGCGCGCCGCAACGCTGCGCGACATTTTGCAAAACTTGGAAAAAACGCTCACGCCAACGCGACAGTTCAGCCGCGGCCGCGGACTGCCGAGCACGGTGAAGCCGCTCGAAGATCTCGCCGAGCTTGGCGAAGAGCTTGGCCTCGCAGGCCCACCGCGTGTGATGGAGTGCTTCGACATCTCGAATGTTTCATCCAACCACATCGTCGCGTCGATGGTGCGCTTCACCGATGGCAGGCCCGACAACCAAAACTACCGACGCTATCGCATCCGGACCGTCGAGGGTCAGGATGATTTCGCGTCGATGGCCGAAGTCATCCGCCGACGATACTCTCGCATCCTGCTGGAAAATGTCGGCGCGGCGCCTGACATCGCCGACTCGCAGGAGAATGCGGTTGAGGCATTAAGGCGCTTGGCGCGCGAGGGTCGGGCGCGGATCGTGCTGCCAGATTTGGTGATCGTCGATGGCGGCAAAGGTCAGCTCGGCATGGCGGTGAAAGAACTGCGCGCCTTGGGATTGCATGATCTGCCGGTGATCGGACTGGCCAAACAGCATGAGGAAATTTTTGTTCCGGG
>JBIKIK010000078.1:0-7136 GCA_044361655.1 Luteolibacter sp.
GGAAGAACTTTGCTTCGGGAAATCGCGTGCGTGCTTCGCCGGCGTAATTCGCATCGACATCGCAGAGGAAAGCAATGCGGTTGCCACCTGCGATTTCGGTGATGTCACTCAGGCCCTTGCCATTGCAACCGATGGCGGCGACTTGAAGTTCGGCGGGTTTTTTCTGCTGACCAAAGAGCAGGTTGGGCGCGAGAGCGGCACCCGCGAGAGTGGCGCCGGACTTGATGAAACTGCGTCGTGAGGAACGGATCATGAAGCTGTGATCGGACGCGCGTGATTACGCATAGCTGCGGATCGATGCCTGCACGGTTTCGTACACGAGGGCCTCCTTGTGAAGCACCGGAGCATTGCCCGCGCCTTTGAATTCCCATGCGGCGACATGCGAGAAACTTTCGTCGTGGCGCTTGGCCTCACCGGCTTGGGTCTTACCCGATTGCACTTCGGGATCGGCCTCGGTGAACTGGTGCTCAACGCGGAAGTGACCGCCGCACGACTCTTCGCGCTCGCGGGCATCGTAGCACATCATTTCGCCAAACTCGATGAAGTCGGCCACACGGCCGGCTTTTTCGAGCTCCATGTTGACTGAATCGCCCGAGCCGGGGATCAACACGCCTTGGCCGGGCGTCCAGAACTCCTCGCGAATCTCGGCGATGCGCTTGATCGCGCCATCGAGGCCAGCGCGCGATCGGGCCATGCCGCACTCGTCCCACATGATCTTGCCGAGTTCGCGGTGGAACGAATCGACCGTGCGCTTGCCTTGGATTGAAAGCATGCGACTGAGTCGCTCGCGGGTTTCGGCTTCGGTTTGCTTGAACTCCGGCAGGTCGGTGTTCACTGAGCCGGGCTTTTGGCCGACGAGATAGTTGGCGATGGTCGTGGGGATCACGAAGTAGCCGTCGGCAAGGCCTTGCATGAGCGCCGAAGCGCCAAGGCGGTTGGCACCATGGTCGGAAAAATTTGCTTCGCCCAAGACATGCAGGCCGGAGATGTTCGACATCAAATTGTAATCCACCCACAGCCCGCCCATCGTGTAGTGGACGGCCGGATAAATCATCATCGGCAACTTGTACGGATCTTCGCCGGCGATCTTTTCGTACATCTGGAAAAGGTTGCCGTAACGCGCGCGAATGGTTGGCTCGCCGAAGCGCTGGATCGCATCGCGGAAGTCAAGGTACACGCCAAGCCCCGTCGACGAAACACCGCGACCTTCGTCACAGGCTTCTTTCGCCGCACGCGAGGAAATGTCGCGCGGCGAGAGGTTGCCGAACGAAGGATATTTGCGCTCGAGGAAATAATCACGGTCGCCTTCCGCGACATCGTTCGGGCTTATTTGTTTCGCGCGAAGTTTGGCAGCGACCTCGGGCGACTTCGGCACCCAAATGCGGCCGTCGTTGCGCAGCGATTCGGACATGAGCGTCAGCTTCGATTGGTAATCGCCGCTCACCGGAATGCAGGTCGGGTGAATCTGCGTGAAGCAGGGATTGGCAAACAAGGCGCCGCGGCGGGTGGCACGCCATGTGGCGGTGACATTGCAGCCCATCGCGTTGGTCGAAAGGAAAAAGACATTGCCGTAGCCGCCGGTCGCAAGGATCACCGCATCGGCGGCATGGCTGCTGATTTCGCCGGTCTTGAGATCACGCACGACGATGCCTTTGGCATGACCGCCGACGAGCACGAGATCGAGCATCTCGGTGCGCGGGTACATTTTGACCCCACCCTTTTTGATTTCCTTTTCGAGAGCCTGATAGCATCCGATGAGCAATTGCTGTCCGGTTTGGCCGCGAGCGTAAAAGGTGCGCGAAACTTGGGCTCCACCGAAAGAGCGGTTGTCGAGCAGACCGCCGTATTCACGCGCAAAGGGCACGCCCTGCGCGACGCACTGGTCGATGATCGAGTTCGACACTTCGGCAAGGCGATACACATTCGCTTCGCGCGAGCGGAAGTCGCCGCCCTTGATGGTGTCGTAAAACAAACGGCGCACCGAGTCGCCATCGTTGCGATAATTTTTCGCGGCGTTGATGCCACCCTGCGCGGCAATCGAGTGCGCGCGACGCGGGCTGTCCTGATAGCAAAAGCATTTCACCTGATAGCCTAGCTCGGCAAGCGACGCGGCGGCCGCTCCACCGGCAAGGCCGGAGCCGACGACGATCACGGAAAACTTCCGCTTGTTCGCCGGGTTGATGAGCTTGGAGTCCATCTTGTGCTTGGACCACTTTTGTTCAAGCGGGCCGGATGGGATCTTGCTGTCGAGGATGATGGACATGGGAAAGGTGGTTGGAGTTGACCGCCGCGATGGGCATTCAGAATTTCAAAAATCCGAGAAGAACCGAGATTGGAATCGAAAGGAAACCGAGCCAAATGACGAGACTGAAGGCACCGGAAAATTGGCGGATGGCACCATCGTTTTTCTTGGTTCGCAAACCAAGTGTCTGGAAGATCGAGGCCACTCCGTGATGCAGGTGCGAGCACAAGAGTGTGATTGCGAGAATGTAAAATGCGGAAACAGGAATGCTTTTGAAGCCCACGATGACCATGCCGTAAGGGTCTTCCTTGCCGAGTGATGCAAGCTGGCAATCAACACGCACCGTGAAGTGCAGCAGGTGGAAAATCACGAAGGCGAGAATCGTGAGACCCGACCAGATCATCAGGCGCGATGACTTGGTGGCTTGGATGGTCGCCTTGCATTCGTAAGGTTGGCGGGCGGCGCGATTCTGACGCGTCAGTGCGATGGTGCCGACGACATGCAGCGTCACTGCCACCAGCAATCCGATGCGCGCGATCCAGATGCCGGCGCCGTGCAGCATCGAATGAAGAAACGCGGCGTATTCGTTGAAGGCTTCGCGGCCGGCGTAGATCAGCAGGTTGCCGGCGAGGTGGCCTGCAAGAAACAGGCAGAGCAAGAGACCCGTCACCGCGACCACGAATTTTTTCCCGATGGAAGAGGACCAGTAGGTATGGAAGCAGCGAGTGATGGCGTTCATGATGAAAGGACCGCCCAAAAGGTTGCGTGGGCACGCGTTGATAGACCTCGCCTAAGGTCTTTTCAAGCCGAGAGTCCGCTACTTTGGGGCCGAATGAGGCAAGTACGGGCATTTTACCCGATGCGCCAAAGATCGAGTCGCTCGCCGAGTGCACAGGCTTGCGGGCCCTCGATGATGTTTCCGCGACTTAGCAGTCCCTTTTGCCATTCGACCCATTGGGCACGACCCGGAGCCATGAAGGTGCCGGTGTTGATGATGAGTTTGCCGCGATGTTGCCAGCAACCACGTTGATGGAAATGCCCCGTCACTAGAATCTCGGCTTGCGGAAAATAATTTTTCAGAAATTCGGCTCCATGGCGGCCTTGATGCAGCCAGCTTGCCAGCATGTGCAGCGCACGGGTTGGCGGAAAAGCGGCATCCCATGCGCGCTGTATCAAATGACGACCGGCCGAATGCTCGACTGAGCAGAGTTCGCGAGCGATCAGGCGGGCGAGTTCGTGGCGCTGCGCGGGGTCGCGTACCGCACTGGGAAATTGCCGCCATATTTCGAGGATTTTCTCACGGTTGCCGAGGATCTCGCGTTTCCATGGCGAGCCGTCAAAGAGCAGGCTATCACCGTGACTGATGACGATGCGGCCGTTTGCCAGTTCGATCCAGCCCTTGCCCGGCCATGAAGGGTCGTGATTGCCGGGTAGGAAAATTGCATCGGCCGCCTCCTCGGCGCAGAGCCATTGCAGTTCATCGAGCATTTGCCGCGCGCGTTGGCGAAAGGGCGCGGCCAGCTCCTGCCAGGTGTCGCCATTGAAGATCACCGTGCCGGCACCGGCGATGAGTGGGCGCAGCGCGGAAACCTGACTGATCCGCGAAATTTTATGACCGAGGTGGAGGTCGGACAGGATGCGAACGGGTTCGTTCATAATGGCGGATTTGCGCGCTGGCGCACCGCCTCAAACAGGCAAACGCCGGTCGCCACCGAGACATTGAGGCATTCAACTTTGCCGGCCATCGGGATGGATGCGAGGAAATCACAATTTTCCTCGGTGAGACGGCGCATGCCTTTTTCCTCGGCACCCATCACCAGCGCGAGCGGGCCTTTGAGATCGAGTTCGTAGATCGACTTTGATTTCGCATGATCCGATGTGCCGACGAGCCAGAGTCCGGCGGCTTTGAGTTTCTCCATCGTGCGGGCGAGGTTGGTGACTTGCGCAAAAGGCACGTGATCGGCGGCGCCCACCGAGATGCGGCGCACGGTCTCGGTGATGCCGACCGCTTTGTCTTTCGGCGCGACCACCGCATGCACACCGGCAGCATCGGCCGTGCGTAGGATTGCACCGAGGTTGTGCGGGTCTTGCACGCAGTCGAGGATCAGCACGAATGGCACCTCGTGTTCGGCGATCAGCGCCATGAGCTCGTCCTCATCAAGAGCGGGCATGGTCTTCTCGGGTTTTTCCGCATCACGGACATGACGGTTCTCGCGCGCCTGTTTGCCGTGTTCGCGGCGGGGGCCTGAAAATCGATCTTTCACGGGCGGGAAAATGGCCTTGGGGCCGTGGGAAAGTCGAGCGCTTTGAGGACGCGGGCGGCGTGGCGAATCATTTCCCTTGCCCCGTCCTTAATTTTCGGAAATAATTGAAACTGATGAAAGTCAAAGCCGACGACCGCCTCGAGCAAGCGCGTGAGGAATTCATTGCCCAGTGGGGAGCGATGGGCACGCAGTGGGGGATCAACCGCACGATGGCGCAGATTCATGCCTTGTTGATGACGGCGGCCGTACCGATGTCGACCGACAAGGTGATGGAGGCCCTGGAGATCAGCCGTGGCAACGCGCATGCGAACCTCAAGGAATTGGTCGCGTGGGGTTTGTTGCGGGTGGTGGTGAGGAAGGGCGAGCGGCGTGAGTATTTTGAGGCGGAGAAGGACGTGTGGCGTATTTTCACGGTGGTGGCGCGGGAGCGTAAGCGGCGTGAGATCGACCCCGCGTTGGAGGTGGTTCGCAAGTGTGCCGAGGAAAGCCGCGGGATTGCGACACCGGAGGGTCGGGCCTTTCACGAGCAGATGAGGCAGCTTGAGGAGTTCGTCGAGTTTGCCTCCCGGATGGCCGATCGGGTGGCGATGATGAAGCATGGATTTGCCATCCAGATGGCGGCGAAGTTGCTGGGATGAATTGGCATGACCGCAGAAAGCAAATTTTTCAGAAATTTTTGAAATTCAAATCCTGAAATCAAACAGACAAATTTTATGAATCCGGTGATTGTAGTGATGGGTGCGGAGGGTGTTTTGGGTCGCTATGCGTGCCGTCATTTTTCGCGACTTGGTTGGGAGGTGGTGGCGGTGGGTCGTCGTCGCGAGGGCGTTGCGTGCGATGATGGGGATGGGATGTATCTAGAATGGGATGGCAAAAATGTTGGTGCGTGGGCGATGGCCTTGGAGGGTGCGGAGGCGGTGGTGAATCTGGCCGATGGTCACGATACCGACGCGCGGCTTGAGTCGACGCGTGCCTTGGGGCAGGCGGTGGCCGGATGCCGCGTGGCACCGCGCGTGTGGCTCAATGCCTCGACGGTCGATTGGTATGGCGGGGCTGCCGATCGCATTCATGACGAGTGGTCGGGCGAGCCCGGACAGCGCGCGGCGAGTCGTGCGGCCTTGGCTTGGGAGGATGCGTTTTTTGGTGCGATGGCGCCGCCGCGAACCCGCAAGGTCGCGATGCGGCTTGGCAGGGTGCTGCTGCAAGAGGCTGAGGCTGGAAAAATTCCGGGCCTCGCCGCGGACGAGGCGTGGTTGCACATGGAAGACTTCCTGCGTGCTTTGGAATTTCTGTTAGATGATGCCTTCTTCTCCGGGGTCGCCAATGTCACGGCACCACATGGAGCCAAAGGTGAATCACGCGTGAGGCCATTGCGATTGGCCGACGAGGGGTTTGTGTGGCGCTGGGGGCGGCCGGCTGAGGCCTTGGACGATTTGGCGGTCAGGCCGGGCATCGATTGCTTCTTTGAATCGATGCTCGCCCGTCCGGTTGGGCGCGGAAATGGGGTCCCGGTGGGCATTTTTTGAGGCCCGTGGGATGGACTTTGTGCATGCAAAAATTGCCCTCAAGGGCATTTTTTCATTTTCGTAAGTCGTTGAAAATCAGTTGATTTTTGCGAATTCCGCGAAATTTCGGGGATTTTCCGTTTGCGCGAGTCCCGTAGCGGGGCTAGTCCTAGGGCGCAATTGGGCGATGCGTGTGAAGCGCGGGTCGGCCGAACCAGACAGCTTCACAACCATTTGAGCTCATGACATTTCGACTTGCGTATATCGGCACCTTAGCCTTGGCGATTGGCCTATTGGCCAGCTGCGGAAACTCCGACCTCACCGTCATTCCGAAGTCCAAGATCAACGCCATCGCCCATGCCCGCGAGACTAAGCGCGAAAGTTTCCAAGTGGCGGGACCTTCCTCGCAGCTGATGTCCGCCGCAGTTGGCAAGCCACGCGACAAGCACGGCATGCCGGTTTACGCGTTCAGCGAGCGTCAACGCATCGCCCGCACGACAGCTTACACCTGCAGTGAGGACGATCACCTCATTTACGGAAGCAAGAATGCCGCGGGCACGCATCTCCGCTATACCGACCGCGTGCGCAGCGCAGCCGCCGACTGGTCATTCTATCCGGTGGGTACCACCTTCCGCATCAAGGGTCTGCCTCATCTTTATGTCATCGATGATTACGGTTCGGCGCTGACCGGCACCGGTACAATCGACATTTACAAGCCGAACAAGGAAACCATGAACATCTGGGGCCGCCGCAATGTGGAGGTGCAGATTGTCCAGTGGGGTTCATTTGCGCGCAGTGTGCAAATTCTGAGCGATCGCACCGGGTACGAGCATTGCCGCCGGATGTTGGCCAACATCGTCCGCCAGCAGCCGAGCCTCGCGAGTGTGGCCAAGCGCTGAGCCATCCCCTCCCCTGCGGGCTCAAACAAAACGCACCGCGTGTTTCTTGGAGAGCTTGAGCGTGTCGCCCACCTTGGGCGAAATCACCATAGCCGGATCGGTGAGCTTCTCGCCGTTAAGTTGGACCGAGCCGCTTGAGATGAACTGCTTGCGCAGCTCGCCGTTGGATTTTACCAGGCCGAAGGCGGACTTGAACGCGTGAGCGGTGAGCGAGAGCACGGTTGAT
>JBIKIK010000079.1:0-7120 GCA_044361655.1 Luteolibacter sp.
GCCAAACATCACAGCAAAATACCCAGGCGCTGCGCCAGTCGTCACGATAACCTCAGGTCGCAATTTCAAAATCAAAAGCCCAACACCAAACGCCGACCGCAAGAGGCTCCACACACTCCACAAATTTCCATTCGGAATGCGCGCAAAACTACCATTCTCGACGTCCGCCGCGTATCCATCGTCAACCGTAGCATAGGTCACCTCACATCCATCGAAGGCCGCCCGTATCCTGAGCAATTGAATCCAATGCCCACCGCCCGATGAAATGGCCAGCACCTTCGGCCTTGTTTCGTTTTCAATTTCCTTCATCAGCACGCCCCCCTGCTGCTCAAAACCGCCGGAATCGTTTTCAACAAAATCTGCAAATCAAGCCACAGCGACCAATTTTCCACATAGTCCTGGTCCATCCGCATCCATCGCGCGAATGACACATCACTGCGCCCGCTGATCTGCCAAATGCAGGTCATCCCGGGCTTCACCGAGAGCCGCTTGCGAAACATCCACTCGTAACAATCAACCTCCTCCGGCAGTGGCGGACGCGGGCCCACCAGACTCATCTCGCCACGCAGCACATTGATCAACTGCGGCAACTCATCGAGGCTGGTTCTGCGTAAAAATTTACCCACACCAGTAACCCGAGGGTCGTCCTGAATCTTGAACACCGGCCCATCGACCTCGTTGAGATGCGCGATGGAATCACGCACTTGCTCCGCATCATCACGCATCGATCGGAACTTGATCATGTGGAATGTTCGCTTGTTCAGGCCCACCCGCTCCTGCGTGAAAAATACCGGACCGCTGCTTGTCGCCTTGATACAGATTGCAATGACAAGAAATACCGGCGACAGGACCAACAGCAAGACCGATGAAAGAACCACATCAAGCACCCGCTTCATGAACAACTGCCCGATCATTCTCTCGCGAAACAGCGTGATGACAAATTCATCGTCAAAATACTCAAAATGCATGCCATCCAGGATCCGACGCTCCACTTCGCCCGGCACCAATCGCATTACCACCCCAAGATCACGCGCATAACCAGTGACGCGGGCAATGTCGTCGATCTTAGTATCGATCGGCAAACACGCGATGATTTCGTCGACACTCTCGCGCTCCAGAATTTCCTTCAATCCGCCGATGTTTCCCAACACCGGCCAATCAGCGCGTCCGGTCGTTGGCTTGGGTGATTCCTCCGCCGTATTCTCGTCGACAAATCCCACGATGCGAAATCCAAGCTCCGGCCTCGATACAATCTTCTTCGCAACCCTCATGGCATGATCGTTGATGCCAACAAACAGCAGGTTTCTGAAATTGTATCCCGATTTCCTAGCGCCAATCACCACCGATCTCACCAACAATCGACTTGCCGCGCCACCCGTCCCAACCAACGCAAAAAACAATGCGAAAGAAGCACTGTCCATGCCGTAGCCGGGCACCAACAGGGCGATCAGCATCAGCCAAAAACACGCAACGCCGGTGGCTTTGATGAAATCAACAATCTCTGCCGAAAAAGGCACGAAACGGTCGGCCCGATAGCGCACGAAGTGATCATGGATGAACACCCATCCGGTCATCAACACGATCAATCCCGCGGCATTTGCAAAGACGGATCCAAACCCGCGATCCGCCAGCTCATCCACACCCGAATAAAAAATGACTGGCCGCATCACCACCCACAACGCCGCCGCAAGAATCAACTGATCCGTGAGCCTAAGCATGCGGATCAAAAATTTGTGGCGAAGCCTCGTCATGATCAAAATGCCGGTCCCGTAATGCTGTTAGGAAATTTTCGAATGATCAGTTCGCACATAGCCAGGATGGCACGTCAGATCGCGCCTTGTTGAAAACGCACGAAACATCGGCCTTGCCTTTGGTGAGCTCGGAATAGGTCCAGACGAGCATGTCTTTGATGGTATTTTCGGCATCGAGCACCAGCACGACCTTGTCCATCAAAGCCGCCATGGTAAGCGTGCGACCGGATTTCTCGATCGATGGCATTTCGAAGATGATGTAGTCGTAGGGGCTGTCCTGCATTTCCGGCAGCATGCGACTGAACTGCACGGCATTGATGCCGCGCGTTCCAGGCCCGATCCCATCGCCGCTCGCATGGAAGAGGCTGCGCTCGTTTTCCGCAAAATTCGGGCTCTCCGCCATGCGCAGCGCACGGTTCAGAGGGCATTTTTTGTCATCGGCATTTTCATCGCCGCCGGGATCAAAAGCACTGAGATCCACCCACAAGACCTTTGCCCCAGGGATTTCGGAAAACGACTTTGCCAAACCCGCAGCGATCGTGGTCGTTCCCGATCCAGCGCACAGGCTCGTGACCGCGATGAGCTTGGGCTTGTGCGTAATCCGGTTTGCTTCGAAATCAAAAATAACCCTGTCACGAATGGTCTCGGCATAAGGCAGGATGAAATGCCTCGCGTCATCTGCATGCGGATCACCAGGTGGTGCGACCTCATCACTGTTTCCAAGCAAAGGAGTGCCGCTGTAGGTGAGGAAATTGCCGCGATCCGCATCGCGAAGATACGGGATGCACGACATCAACGGAATGCTCAAACGCCTTTCGATCTCATCAGGACGCTTCACCCGCTTGTCGAGCAAGAGCTCCATCAGCAACGCGAGTGCAAGCCCCAACGAAATTCCGCCGCCGGCCAAGCCCATGATGATCTTGTTTTCGCGTTCGTCATAATATCGAAACGGCTCGGTCGGCTGCTGCACGATCGTGATGTTTGGCATCCTCGATGGATCAAGCGTCTGGTCGACCTTCGCATTCTTGAGATTTGCCTCAAGATTGCGGTACTCGGCATCTTCCATTTGCCTCTGCCGCTCAAGCTCCTCAATGCGCGAACCGATCGCGTATTGCTCGCTAAACTGCGTGAAAATTTCTTTGAGATGGTTTTCAAACACCTTGATCTTTGCCGCATAAGCAGCAAGTCGAGCCTGTTCGATGGATTGGCTCCAGAGAGGATTGTTGGAATCGTCCTTGGTGCCAGTGGCCAACATCGGAAACGCGGCAACCAAGGCCTGGCGCTTCGATTCACATTGGCCAATCTGACTGCGGTTCAACTCAAGCAAGCGATTGCCCGGCTTGAACTTGATCCGCAACTCGATGTCTCGCTTACGCAGGAAATCAAGCATCTCGAGGTTCACTCGATACTCGGCGAGCACCGATGGTGTGATGCCCGATGCGGGATCCGACGGACCCGTAACCCGACCACCAGCGCCGAGCGGCTTCTGCCGCAATGATTCGATTTTTGCCTGCTGTTCCGCATATTCCGCGCGCACTTTGATGAGTTCTTCATTCGTCGCAGCACGCTGGCTGGCAAGCGTGCCGGTAGCCTCACCGAGCGAGGTGATGCCGGATTCCGTGCGCAACTTGTTGAGCTTCTCCTCCGTCTTTCCTAACTTCTCCTTCACCTCCTTGGTCTGGTTCGCAATGAGATCAAATGCCGCTGCCGAACGGTGAATCAAAAGGTGTTTCTGGAAATACGCATCCATGAGATTGTGTAGGACTTCCTTGGTCACTGCCGGATCGCCATGCGAGTATTTGACCAACAACACATTGTTGCTCTGGCCCACCGCGACATTGAGTTGACCAAGCAGCTCGGCAGCCGCCTTTTCGAGATCACGCTCACCCTGAAGACCCGGTGAAATTTTTTCGACACCGACATCGCGCGCAACATCAAGCGCAAGGTCCATGCTGGTGAGAATCTCGATCTCGGTCTGAATGACCTGATCCGCCTTCGCCGCACCAGGATTCTGACGCGCCTCATAGGGATCGACCGCACCGCGCTCGAGCACATATCGCACCAAGAGCTTGGCATCGGATGCGTAAACCGGCTTGCGCGAAAAATGCATCCACGCAGCCAGCAAAAGCCCGCATAGCGCGAGCGAAACAATCAGCACACGCCGGCGGCGCAGGGCATACAAAATATCATGTAATCCGACAGCTGAGGAATGATTCGTTTGATAATGGTTTGGCATGGAGTTTTTCAGGGATGGAATTGATTGGAAAAAATTTACTCTTTCACTCGCGCGCATCGGCATTCATCTCGCCGCCAAATACGGAGCTTCTCAGCACGGAACAAACCTGACGCAGCAACACGCCTGGCGTTTGCAGCACGATTTTCAGATCCAGCCACGGCGAACAGTGCCTCACATACGACGCATCCATCGCGTTCATTTCGACAAAGGTCGAAAGCCCCCGACCCTTGATCTGAAACAATCCGGTCAGCCCCGGCAACACATCAAAACGCCGCCTCTGAATCGCAGTGAAATAACACAACTCAGTCGGCAAGCATGGCCGCGGTCCAACCCAACTCATGTCACCCCACAGAATGTTGACGATCTGCGGCAACTCGTCCAAGCCCGATGCGCGCAACAGGCGCCCACCCGGGATCAACCGCGCATCACGCGCCAAATCAAGCCTCAGCAATGGCGACCCAGCGCGCACCAGATTCCCAAAATTCCGATCTTCCGGCACACCATACGCATCAATCCTCATCGTGCGAAACCGGTACATCGGAAAACAGCGGCGATTCCTTCCGATCCTATCCTGCCGCACCATCACCGGCCCACGCGACACGGCGGCAATCCACAAACCAACCAACACCATGCACGGCAAGACCACCGGCAAACTCAAAAGCAACAGCACCGCATCAAGCACATGTTTCCAAATCGGAATCCTGCATCCCTCGTCAGCCGGCCCCTGAACATCCGCAGCCATAGCGCCAAAGTTTCGCGTCGCATCCAGATCGCGACGGTAAAACGGACCTATGTGCATGGCGGTAAAATGGAAGTTGGCATTCATCGGTTTTTTTCGGTGTGTGTTTTGAAATGGTTTGCTCAAACGGGCCGGAAACGCTGCCGCCCTTGGTCGATCAACGCGTCACCGCGTCAAAACCTGTCCATGATGTTTTTCGTGAGAGAGAATCCTCCCGCTCGACCACCGCCGGATGCCGTCGACCTCATGAACCCCGCGAGCCAGCCAACCGCTGTGCGTCACGACGATCATGCCGCAACGGAATCAGGGGCTGTGAACAGGTAGGAATTTCATCGGATGCGATGCGCACGGGTCACGAGCGCAACGAAAAAGACGATGACAGAAAGATTCCAAACCCACATAACGCGATGGCGTGCGCGCGCCCCACAGGTCCGCGCACTTGATAAATTTCACGATCCGTGAAACGGGAATTCACCCACCGCACCGCGCATCGAGCTGTCAATTCGAAACTATAATTTTAAATGTTCAAATGAACATTTAAAATTGACCGCCGGATTTTGCCACGCAAAGCTCACGGCCTTGGACCATCCGCTCACAGCGCTTTTTGTCGATTGCGACTCGTTTTTCGCATCGGTCGAACAACACCTGGACCCTGCCCTGCGCGGCCGCCCGGTGGGTGTCGCCCCAGTGATGGCGGAGTCGTCTTGCTGCATCGCGGCCTCTTACGAAGCCAAGGCTTTCGGGGTCAAAACCGGCACGCGGATCAGCGATGCGCGAGTGCTCTGCCCTGGCATTTCAATCGTGGAATCCAAACCCGCCGAATACATCGCCATCCATCACCGTGTGGTCGAGGCGGTCGAGGATTGCATCCATGTCGAGCAGGTCCTGAGCATCGACGAAATGTGGGCATGGCTGCCCTTGAATCGACGAGATCCAGCAACGGTCGAAAGCATCGGCAGAAAAATCAAAGCCGCCGTCACCCGCGAAATTTCTCCTTTCATCAAAGTAAGCATCGGCGCCGCACCGAACAAGTACCTCGCGAAGATGGCTTCAAAGATGCGCAAGCCTGATGGGCTGTTCA
The DNA here is from genome assembly GCA_044361655.1 of Luteolibacter sp. Classification (GTDB taxonomy): domain Bacteria; phylum Verrucomicrobiota; class Verrucomicrobiia; order Verrucomicrobiales; family Akkermansiaceae; genus Luteolibacter. Next base: position 5,808 of record JBIKIK010000079.1, read on the forward strand.
TCATCGAAAGCAAGAAACTTCCGCAAGTGCTCTACGAACTCAAGTTGCGCGATCTCACCGGCATCGCACGGCGCACCGAAGCGCGCTTGCACGCGGCCGGCATTCACAGCGTCGAGGCACTTTGCCATGCACCAAAACACTTACTACACGGAGTCTGGGGCGGCGTGCTCGGCGACCGGCTCTGGCACCTGCTGCGCGGCGACGAAATCCCCGAGCTCGTCTCCGCCCGTAAATCCATCGGCCACTCGCATGTGCTCCCACCCGAGCACCGCCACCCGGACAAGGCATGGCCGATCCTTTGCAAGCTTCTTCACAAAGCCTGCGAACGACTGCGGTCACACGGCCTGCTCAGCGGCGCGCTCACCATGCAACTCGCCTACCTCCGCGGCCCGGCATGGGCGCCGGAAATCCGCATGCCCGAGACCGACTCAACACTGCGCCTGATGCACCTGCTCGACCGTCTCTGGCGCGAACGGCCCGACCCGCGCGAGAAGATCCTCCATGTCGGCGTCATGCTCACACGCCTCGTCACCCACGACAATCACACGCCCGAGCTGTTCCAAAGTTTCGTTGCCGAATCAATGGAATCGACCGAAGAAAACACCGAAGAAAAACTCCGGCGCCTCGATGCCACACTCGATCAACTGCGCGCCCGCTACGGCCGCTCGGTTGTCTACTTCGGCGGCGTTCAGGAAAGCCGCGACACCGCACCGATGCGAATTTCCTTCACCCACATCCCCGACATCCGCGTGGAAATGTGAAGTGAAATCTAGAATGAATCCCGCAAACTGAACCTGAAATGACTCGCAATATCAAACCCGCAATCGCAAATCCCGCGCACTCCATAGCATGTCGGCTGCGGGACGCGCGTTACCCCTGAACTTGCGCGCGCCGTCTCTGCGCCTTGGGCTGAAGCGTTCCCCCACGCCGGCGAAGGCTTCGTTGACAAATGCCTTGCTGCCAATCACCGCGCCATCGGTGAACAAATTTGGGACACTGTTGGGTTTGGTTTTTATAAAGGGACAGTCCTTTTATATGAATTCCTCTTGCCATCTGGCTTTGGCTGGCCATTATCCCCTCCATGCGACAGGCACGATGGCTGGCGGAGTGGCGGAATTCGGAGTCCAAACCGGTCTTCTACCACTGCATTTCACGCATCGTCGACCGGCGCTTTGTCCTCGGGGCACAGGAAAAGGAGAAATTCCGCACCCTGTTGCGCATGTACGAGAAATTTTCCGGCTGCCGGGTCACTTCCTACTGCCTGATGGACAACCACTTCCATCTCCTGCTCGAGGTCCCGCCGATGCCGAAAA
>JBIKIK010000080.1:0-7089 GCA_044361655.1 Luteolibacter sp.
AACGCGGGCTCTACCTCATGCATCCCGGCCCGGTGAACCGCGGGGTTGAACTTTGCGACGCGGTGATGGACTACGAACGCAGCCTCATCAACGACCAGGTCGAAAACGGCATCGCGGTCCGCATGGCGGTCCTTTATTGGCTCAAGCCCGATGCCGGATCCGAATCATGATCACCGCCCCATCAACTTCGCGCAACGCACCATGAACCTACTCATCCAAAACGCCCGCATCGCCGCAGAAGGCAATCCGAAGTTGGTGCCCGGTGATGTGCTGGTGGAGGGCGGTGTGATTCAAAAAATCGGGAAGGGGATCATGGCGCCCGACGGTTGCCGCGTGATCGATGCCAAGGAGCGGATTTTGATGCCCGGCATGTTTGATGCGCATGTGCACTTTCGCGAGCCGGGATTTGAGGCAAAGGAAAACATCGCGACAGGTTCCGAGGCAGCGATCAATGGCGGCATCACAGGCGTGGTGATGATGCCCAACACCGTGCCTGCGATTGACTCGGCGACGGTGGTCGGGCAGGTGCTTGCCATCGCCGCTAAAAATTCGCGGATCCCAGTTTACACTTCGGGCTGTGTCACGATGGGACGCAAGGGCAAGGAGCTTGCAGGCATCGATGGCATGCGTGCGCTGGGGGTGAAGATGCTCACCGACGATGGCGACACGACGGCCGACGCGGCGGTGTTGTTCCGTGCGATGCAGTATGCGGGGGAAATGGGCATTTTTTTCGCAAGTCACTGCGAAGTGCCGGAGCTTGCCGGACCACGCGCGCTCAACGAAGGCGCGATGAGCTACCGCCTTGGCATTCAAGGTTCGCCGGCATGTGCCGAAGAGATCATCATCGATCGCGACATCCGCCTCGCTCACGCGACCGGCGCGCACATTCACATTCAGCATGTTTCCAGCAAGATCGGCATGGAAACGATCCGCTGGTGGAAGCAGCGCGGCGATGTGAAGGTCACCGCCGAAGTGGCACCGCACCACCTGATTTTCTGCGAAGACGACATCGGCGACTACGACACCCACTACAAGATGAACCCGCCGCTGCGCACCAAGGCGGACAACGCGGCCTTGCTCGAGGGATTGATCGACGGCACCTTCGACCTGATCGCCACCGATCACGCGCCGCACACGCCATTCGAAAAATCGCTGGATTTTGTCAGCGCCCCGAATGGCATCACTGGCCTCGATACGGCGCTTGTTTCGCTGTACCACCACTTTGTCACTACGGGCAAATTTGGCTGGGACCTGGTGGTGAAGCGCTTTGCCGCCGAACCTCGCCGCCTGATGGGGCTGCCGGTCCCAGCGATCAAGGAAGGATCCGCCGCCGATCTGCTGCTTTTCAATACTGCGGGCGAAACGACCTTCACCCGCGATTTCATGAAGTCGAAATCGCAGAACACGCCGTTCCTCGACAGGACGCTCAAGGGCTCGGTCGATCTGGTAGTGTTGGGCGAGAATATCCTGCTCGACCGGATTTGAGCGCCGCGCCGGAGTGAAATTTCACGCACGGGCGGCATTGCCATGCGGCGCGTTTGTTTTATGATCCGCCGCGACATGAGCAACCTTGATGCGACTCTCACCGCCGCTGTGGCCGAAGGCAAATTGCTGGCATCGGCAAAAACCAACATTCAAGCCCTCGTCCAAGGATCATCCTCGGATCTTGCCGCACGAGTGATCGGAGAACTGGCGGGCGATGGCCATTGGGGCGAACTCAACGATCGCTTTTACAAAACCCTCGCCTTCGGCACCGGTGGTCTGCGTGGTCGCACGATCGGCCGCGTGATTGTAAAATCCGAGCAAGGCGTTGGCGGGCCCAACGGGCGGCCCGAGCATCCATGCGTTGGAACCGCGACGATGAATTTCTACAATGTCGGTCGCGCGGTTCGCGGGCTTGTTGCCTACGCGAAAAGGTCCGTATCGACAGAACGCAAGCCGTCGCTTGTGTTCGCCCACGACACGCGTCACTTCTCGCGCGACTTTGCCGAATTCTGCGCCAAGGTCGCATCCGATCTCGGCTGTGACGCTTACCTTTTCGAAGGCCCTCGCTCGACGCCGCAGCTTTCATTCACCGTGCGAGAACTTCGCGCCGATGCGGGCGTGGTGCTCACTGCGAGTCACAACCCGCCACATGACAATGGCTTCAAGGCCTACTTCAATGATGGCGCGCAAATCGTCGAGCCTCACGCCTCTGCCATCATTGCCGAGGTCAATGCCATCACCAGCGAGCGCTACGAAGCAGTGCCCGAAAATGATCGCGGCAAGATCATCGTGCTCGGCGCCGAAATGGACGCACGCTATGTCGAGCGTCTCAAATCCCTGCTTTTGAAGCCCTCGCTGCTGCAAGGTGTCTCGACCAAGGTGGTCTTCACCAACCTTCACGGCACCGGTGGTCACATCAATGTGCCGATGCTGCGCGGCCTCGGCTTCGAGGTTCTCACCGTGCCCGAACAGGATGTGCAGGACGGGCGTTTTCCCACCGTCGAATCACCCAATCCCGAGAACGCACCCGCGCTCAAGATGGGTGTCGATCTTGCAACCGCATCGGGCGCCGAAATTGTCATCGGCACCGATCCCGATGCCGATCGCATGGGCGTTGTGGTCCGCAATGCGAAAGGGGAAATGCAATTGCTCACCGGCAATCAGATCGGCTCGCTGATGGCATGGTATCGTCTCAAGACCTGCTTCGAACTTGGCTGGCTCACCCAGTCAAACCGCAGCCGCGCGGTGTTGATCAAAACTTTTGTCACCACCGAACTTCAACGCGCGATCGCCGATGGCTTTGGCGTTGGCATTGTCGACACGCTCACCGGCTTCAAGTACATCTCGTCGAAGCTCCGCAAGTACGAAGACGCGATCCCGGCCGACAAGAAGGGTGATTACCGCTCACTCACCGAAGAGCAAACACGCCTGCTGCGACTTGAGTACTCGCGCTTCTTTGTGTTCGGCGGCGAAGAAAGTTACGGCTACCTCGGCTCGGACTCGGTGCGCGATAAGGATGCGAATGGCGCGACGCTGATGTTTGCGGAAGTGGCCGCATACGCCAAATCGCTTGGCCGCCCGATCCCCGATTTGCTCGACGACATCTACCGCGAGTACGGCTATCACCTCGAGTCCGGCAAGTCGGTGGTGATGGAAGGCGCCGATGGTGCCGCAAAAATCCAGGCGCTCGCCGACTCCTACGCGAACAACCCGCCGAGCATCGTCGATGGCTCGCCGGTCCTGCGCACTCGCGATTTCTCGCGCCAGGACCTCTACGATCAGGAAGGGGACCTCATCCCCAAAGAGAAGATGCTTTTCATCGATCTCGAGGACGGTCGCTCGTTCGCTGTCCGCCCCTCGGGCACCGAGCCGAAGATCAAATTCTACCTGTTTGGCAAAGCCGCCCCCAGCCCCGACCTCGAGGCCTCGAAGGCCGAGGTCAGCGCCGGGCTCGACTCGCTTTGGTCATGGATCGAGGCTGATGCGGCGAAACGCTGATCTCAGAGTAGCCAGAGGGCTTGCCAGCATGGTGATTCGCGTTTATCGCTAGTGCGCCCGTGAAAGTCGGAATCATCGCCAACCCTCACAAGCATGGCTCGTTGCCGGCTCTTGTGGATCTGCGTCGTGCGCTCGAAGCGCATGGAATCAAGATGCGGCTCGAGGAGTCGACTGCGGCGCTTGCGGGTGAGGCAGATGGCATCCCGGCCGGCGCATTTGCGCGTGAAGTGGATCTAGCGGTGGTGATCGGCGGCGATGGCACGATGCTCCACGCGGTTTCCTTGCTTGGTGAATTTGAAAAACCCGTCGCCGGCATCCATGTCGGCACGCTCGGATTTCTTACCAGTTGCCGCCACGATGAAATCAATGCGTTTGCCGATGCGATTGCCGCTGGTCGATTCACGACGAGCACCCGCACGCTCTTGGAAGCAACTTGGCATCGACCGGGCAAGCCAGCTCAAAAATTCATCGCGCTCAATGAAGTGACCCTTGCCCGCGGCGACACCGGTAGGCTCGTTTCGCTTCGTGCAAGGGTGAATGGCGAGCTGCTCAACGATTATCGCGCCGATGGATTGATCATCGCAACGCCCACTGGCTCGACCGCCTATTCGTTGTCTGCCGGCGGACCGCTCATTGCTCCCGAGGCCGGTGTGTTTTTGATCACACCGATCTGCCCGCACAGCCTTAGTCAGCGTGCTCTGGTGATCTCCGATGGCAGCGCCGTCGAGTTGTCCTCCGAGGATGATGACTGCGGACCCATGCTTTTCACGGTCGACGGACGCGACAGCGTGCATGTGGAATACGGCGATCGCATCGAGGTATGCAAAGCGGCTCGCTCATTTCATCTGCTGCGTCTCGAGGGTTGGTCGTTTTACGAGGCCCTTCGCCAAAAGCTCGGCTGGCAGGGGATGTAGCCCTCCGCTCAGCACGCATCAAGCGTCTGTCGGATGCGGCGGATCAATTGCTCGCGCGGCGGTTGCGCTTCCGCGGCCAGTGCGCGCTGTTCGTATTCGTAGGCCTTTCGTCCCTCGGGCGTCTCGATGCAGACCGCGTCGCGACCCCACGCGGTGAGATCATAAGGGCTGGCACGCATGTCGAGATCGCGAATGCGCACCGCAAGTTCGAAGCACTCGATCAACAAGGTGGACCCGCACCACGGCATCGCCTTGGCAGCCCATTTGTAGAGATCCATGTTGGCGTGCAAACAGCCGGGTTGTTCGTGATCGTGTCGTGTCGCAAGATCCGGCTGCAGGCGATTGAAAGTACGGGCTTCGGGCGCAAAAAAACGAAAGGCATCGTGGTGCGAGCAACAGATCGGACGATTCGAAACAAGCGCATCAATTTCCTGCTGGGGTAGCCGCAAGGGCAAAATTTTCTCATGCCGCACGCTGCGACCACCATAGACCATCGCCCACTCATGCAATCCATGGCAGGCGAAATTTGGCGCACGATCACGGGTCACCTCGAGCAGGCTGCAGATCCATTCAAGCCGTTGCTTTTCTTTCTCCGGCATTAGCGACGGATCGGCAAACAGCACACCATTTTCGTGTCGATAGCCGCGACTCGAAAGATGACGAAGCGCTGGGTCATGTTCAGCTTTTGCCGCCCACTCGATGGCCGTGCCGTGGCCCGGATGCCATTGCTCGAGAAATGCGAATGGGTAGGGGTAGTACTCGAAAAGGAAGTCGGCAATCGGATGCGGCAATCCCCGGTCGCGTCGCTCTCTCGCCGGACCAGTGTGTACCTTCGCCCGATCGAAATGTGCTGACGCCAGCGCACGCCATTCGGCGACGGAAAGCGTCATCACATCATGGCACGGGGGCATCACAGGCCGATCATTCACGAAGGGCCCGCCAGAGAAAAGTCTGCTTTTGATCGCCGACATCAAGCCGCGCCACCCGGCTTGCCGCCGAGGTTTTCCAGCAGCGATGGCAGCAACGCGGCGATGCCTTGTGACAAATCACCACCCGCGCCGACCTGACCGGATGGGGTCAGTTTGTCGACGATCTTCGGCAAGTAATCCGCAAGGAATCCCGATGCCTTGGTGGCGTCGATGCCCATCGATGCGGCAAGCGATTGCACCGCATCCGAGCCAAGGATCTTGTTGATCTGATCGGCCGAGATCGACTGGTTGGCGCCGAGGCCGACCCAAGAAGTGAAGACTTCGCCGAGGCCGTCTTGGTTGAATTTGTTCATCAGGCCTTCGATGCCGCCGTTCTGAGTGAGCAGTGCGCTGAGAGCGGCCTGAAGCGGGTCGGCATTGCCAGTGGAAGAGTTGCCGGTAAGGGCACCGAGAATGGAGTTGAGGATGGACATGTGGGTGTGGGATAGGGGTGATTTCAAATACGCCCGCCTATGTGCGAGTAGTGAATGATTTATCCCAAAACCCCGATTTCAAAAGACCAATCGTTCATTTTGCCAAAGTTTTCCCTTGCGCAAAGCCCCGCCCAAGCCTAAAAATTCCGCCCCGCGCCAAAAGGCGCATGGTTCCAATCGCGGGATGGAGCAGCCAGGTAGCTCGTCAGGCTCATAACCTGAAGGTCAGAGGTTCAAATCCTCTTCCCGCAACCAATGAAGGCCGTTGAATTCGAAAGGGTTCAGCGGCCTTCGCCTGTTTAAGGAGGCTGATCATCCGGTGTGGCGGTATCGTCCTATCTTTTTCTCAAGCAGGCGGCGAATGCGCCATCGGTTTGATCGCGGAAGGGCAGGGCTTCGACATGAGCGGTCATTTCAAACTCAGGATGATCGCTTAGAAATGCCTCAATCTGCTTCATGTTTTCATCCGCCTCGATCGAGCAGGTCGAATACACGATGCGGCCGCCGGGCTTGAGGCAGGGGATGGCGTTTTCGAGGATCTTTCGTTGGGTGAGAACAATTTTTTCGATGTCGTTTGCTTGCAGGCGCCAGCGGACATCAACGCGACGGCGGATGACGCCGGTGTTGGAGCAGGGGACATCGAGCAGGATGGCATCGAATGCGCCGTGCCATGCGGTGGGAGCGGGCTGAGTCCAGTCGTGAACGCTGACCTTTGCCTTTCCGGCGTGAAGTCGCGCGAGGTTTTGCTCGAGTCGTGGCAGGCGTTTTTCGTTTGAGTCCGTGCACACGAGATTTTCGGCGGAGCCCATCGCGGCGGCGATGAGAAATGCTTTTCCACCGGGCGCGGCACAGGCATCGAGGATGTGCTCGCCAGGGCGCGGCGCGAGCATTTCGACCGAATGACGCGTGGCCGGATCCTGAATGTAGATGGATCCGTTTTGAATGAGATCATTTGGAAGCGAGCCCTCGATGCGATAAAATCCCGGAGCATTTTTTACGGGCTCGCCAGGAATTTCGGCGGGAGTAGCGAGGGGATTGATGCGGCAAAATGTTTCTGCCGGTAAATTGTCCCACTCCATGAGCGCGAGGGCATTGGATTTGCCGAAGGCGGATCGCCAGCGATTGTAAAGCCAGTCGGGATGGGAATGAGCGACGGCAGGTGGAAGGTCGGGCACTTGATCGAGCAGACGCTTGCGCGATTCGATGGCGCGGCGCAGCACGGCATTGATGAGCCCTCGCACGCTGGCTTTTCCCGACTCGACCGTTTCATTGACCGCCGCATGGTCGGGA
>JBIKIK010000081.1:0-7059 GCA_044361655.1 Luteolibacter sp.
CCATCATTCAAAATCACTCAGGCCCCCAGAGTCCCAGCCCCGCAAGCGGGGTTGACCTCTGGTGACCAGAGCGTGGTGGAACCACCCGGTCCCATTCCGAACCCGGAAGTGAAACGCCACAGCGCCAATGGTAGTGGGACGATAGGTCCTGTGAGAGTAGGTCGTCGCCAGGTATATGCCCGGCACTTTGCAACATCGCAAAGTGCCGGGCTCTTTTTTTAGGGTGGTGCGGAATGATAATAAGCAGCGACGCATGGATAATTTTTCCGTGCTTCGCGCTTGTGCGGGAGGCTTTGGGCTGATTACAAACAACCCATGACGCGCCCCCAGATCGAACGCTGTATCAAGATTTTCATCGTCGCCCTTGTTGCGACCTTTGTGTGGACGGTCACCAAGGTGCTTGAAATGGTTGGCTTGATGTAACCGTCGCGCGCGGTCACTTCCAATCCACTGCAACCTCGACGAGCTTGCCGGTCTTGTCCTTGTATTTGAGGTGGCCGTTTTGCACTGCGTATTCGTGTACGCAGCGGGTGACTTTCACATCGTAGGAGCAGTATTCTGCGATTTTGCGTAGTGGGGCGAAGTCGCCGGTTTTTTTGTGTTCCTGCCACCAGCGAAGAGCGTCGAGGCCGTCGCCTGATTTGCCGGTGCCAAGAGTGGCCGAGGCGACTGAATCGAGCTTGAGGCGGAAGCCGACGGCTTTTTCAAGTTCGACCATCATGTCGAGGTTGATGGTTTGTTCGGCCAGCGTGTGGAAGACATGGGCCTGGAGCACCGGGTAATCGAAGTAGAGATGATTCCAGCCAACCACCAGATCGGCACGCACGAGTTCGTCGGCCAAGCGATCGAGCTCGCGGTCACTGTAGATCTCGTAGGCGTTGGTGGCGGTACTGTAAGTGACAGCGACCGAGATGCCCATTTTGTCCTTATGGGAAGAGCCCCCGACATCATTGAAGCTGCGTTGGGTTTCCAGGTCGAAATAAACGATGTTCCGCGCGGGCACGGGCTCTTGATAGGGCTTGTAGTGATGGACGGCAAGCAATTGCCTGTCATGTGCGGTTGTTGCTTGACCCCAGGCCTGTGGCTGGGCAGTGTCGCGCCCCGCTGCGGTGATCAGACGACTCCGCCGCACACAATCCAACCACCCTACAATCTGCCATGGCTGCGAAAATCTATACCACCAAGGATGCGCCGATCGCTCCGCTCAAAAAGAAAACTCTAGCTGTGATCGGCTTCGGCTCGCAAGGCCACGCCCACGCGTTGAACCTCAAGGACAGCGGACTTAATGTCATCATCGGTCTTTACAAGAAGTCGAAGTCCCGCGAGGTGGCCAAAAAGCTTGGCTTCAAAGTCATGGACACGGCTGATGCGGTGAAAGCTGCCGATGTCATTTTTGTCGCGACTCCCGACACCGTCATTCCGGCAGTGTATGAAAAGGACATCGCACCGAATCTCACCAAGGGCAAAACCCTTCTTTTTTCGCACGGCTTTGCGGTTCACTTCAAGACGATCAAGCTACCGAAGTTTGTGGATGTCGTTCTGGTTGCCCCCAAAGGCCCAGGTCACACCGTTCGTTCGCAATTTGTGGCGGGCAAAGGTGTTCCCGGTTTGATCGCCGTTCATCAGAATGTTTCTGGCAAGGCCAAGCAAACCGCGCTGGCTTGGGCTGGTGGCGTCGGATGCGCCCGTGCTGGTGTGTTTGAAACCAACTTCCGCGAAGAAACCGTGACCGATCTTTTCGGAGAGCAAGTCGTGCTCTGCGGCGGTGCTTCGGCTTTGGTGAAGGCTGGATTCGAGGTTCTCGTCGAAGCCGGGTATCAGCCGGAAATGGCTTATTTCGAGTGCTTGCACGAGCTCAAGCTCATCGTCGACCTGATGAACGAGCAAGGCATCGCGGGCATGCGTTTCTCGATTTCGGAAACCGCCGAGTGGGGCGACGTCAGCGTTGGTCCGAAGATCATCGATTCTTCGGTGAAGAAGCGCATGAAGAAACAGCTCAAGGAGATCGAGTCCGGCAAGTTTGCCAAGGAGTGGATCGCTGAGTACGCGAGCGGCTACAAGAAGTTCAACGCCATCCGCAAGAAAGAAGCTGCCCATCCGATCGAGAAAGTCGGTGCCAAGCTTCGCTCAACGATGAGCTGGATCAAGCAGAGCAAGATCAAGAAGGGCGCCAGCCAGGCGAGCTTTACCTCGAGCTCGAAGTAAGCTGATGCATTTTATCAAAGCCCGATCCTGTTTTACAGGGTCGGGCTTTTTTGTGGTTGGCGGCCCCTGGGCGGTGGATTGACAAGGGATGGGCTTGGCTTTATCAAACGACCGTGAGCGCACTTCATTGGATGATTTCATTCTGCATCGCGATGATGTCGATGGGGTGCGCGAATTTTGGCTCGCAGAATTCGTGGCAGGCGGCGGTGGATCGTCAGGCTGCCCAGCTTGGTTATCGCAACTGGATCGTGATTGCCGAGGCGTCGTATCCCGCGCAGAACCGCCTAGGATTGCGGCAGGTGGTGGCCGATGTGGAAATCCCCGAGGCACTCGACTATGTGCTGCGCGCACTTGAGCGAACTGAAAACCTTCGTCCGCGGGTGTATCTGACGCGTGAGTTGCGTTCGATCGAGAATGATTTTGCGCCGGGCATTGATGACATGCGCAAACGGATCAATGGCGCGCTTCATGGGCATGAGGCGGCGGAGCTGGAGCAGCAGTCATTGATGACGCTGCTTGAGGACACGGGCCGAAGTTTTGATGTGCTGGTGATCCGCACCCGCAGTGCGATGCCTTACGCGTCGGTGTTTCTTGAACTGCAGCCCGGTTACTGGGATGAGGCCTCCGAATCGCGACTGAGGGATCGGATCCAGCACGAGCGACTGCAAAAAGTTTTGCGCCCGGTGCCATGAGGTGCATGATGGCGCGGTGAGCCGAAAAGCAGATCAAATGCGTGAAGAGCGGGAAGCCGCTTGGGTTGGTGACGCGGTGCTTGCCCTGTATGCCAGGCAATTCGTTTTGCGCGAGCGTTGCATCATGGATGGCGAGTGGTTCACGCGCATGACTTCCAATGATTTCCTCTCCGCATTTGGAAATCCCACGCGCGTCGAGGCATCGATCGGAAACCTGTATCTCGAGGGAGGTCTCGAGTCCGCGTTTGGCTGGATGGATGAAAATCTGGTTCCGCTTTTCCGCAAGCAGAACGCGACCAAGCGTTGAATGCGCGGGGTAATCGTTTTTTTAACGAATCAGCGCCTCACATAAGGCTCGGCAAAAACCATGAGCCCTGCGGCGCTCTGAAGTTTGCTGACTACGATCACCTCGAGACTGGTGCCGATTTTTGCGACCGCGTGATTGACCACGATCATGGTACCATCAGGCAGATAGCCGACGCCTTGATGATCTTCTTTGCCGGGTCTCACCAGCGCGATGCGCAGGCGTTGACCGACCTCGACTGGCGGTCGCAGGGCCTCGTCGAGTTCATGCAAGTTGAGGACATCCACGCCGCGCAGCCTTGCTATCTTGGCGAGATTTTCGTCGCTGGTCATCAGCCGCGCTCCAAGGAGTCGGGCGATTTCCACGAGCTTGTTGTGAGTCGACTCGGGCAGTTCCGGCGATGATGAATCGTGGATGGAAACCTGGATGTCGTTGGATTTTTGCATCGCTTCGAGCGCATCGAGGCCGCGTTGGGCGCGTTGCTTTGAGTCGCTATGTGGCGACTGCGCGAGTGCTTGCAATTCGTCGAGTGAGAAGCGCGGCAGCACCAGGCGCCCGTGGAGGAAGCCGGAGCGCATGACTCCAGCTATGCGGCCGTCGATGACCGATTCGGCATCGAGCAGGATTGGTTGGCCCGAGGACGAGTCCTGACGAAAGCGAACATAGGGAATCACGAAGGCGAAGTCGTCGCGGTTGCCGCGGAGTGCGAGCACGGCGCCGAGGAAGCCTAGGCTTGCAAAAAGCGTGACATCGAAGGCTAGGCGCAGGGCGTTGACGAGTGCCTCAGCATTTTCCCTTTTTTCCAATTCATCGCGAAATGAAAGTTCGATCAGGCTGGAAATTTGCACCCGCGTCAGCAGCCACGCGCAGAGCAGTCCCACGGCGAGGCCAAAGGTGGCGGTCGAGAAACCGCGCAGCGTGAAGCCGCGGATGAGGGACTCGATCCAGATGAAGAGCCCGGCAACGAACAGTCCGCCCACCAGCCCGGTGGCCATCGAAACCTCGAACGCAGTGCCTCGCGTGCTTAGTGCGATGGCGATACCGGCGGCCTCACATATCAGCAGGTAGGTGAGCCGGGCGATGTTGATGGATGGGTGGGATGCCATGATGGGTTCGGATGTGCCAGTTTCCCCAATGCCCCCCGGGTTCGCAAGATCAAAGGCCGCCCGAACACCGTGACTGGTCGGGCGCTGCCGATCGGATCAAATCCGGTTGTCAGCCCCAAATCGCGGTGCTAGCTTTGATCAAACCCGGTGTGTCGCATCCTCCATACGATTGAGAAGCGCAGTTGGACTCGAGCCACCCTGCAGGTCGTGTGCGTGTGTGTGTTGTGCGTTTTTGCGCCGGATGCCCGCGCGGCGGTCTGCGCTCTTGATGTGGTGAAAATCGAAAGCCGGGATTTTGTAACGGTTGCGAGCATCAAAAAATTTTACGGGTTCACAACAATTTCGCGGAAGGGCAATTCCCTGATTTTGGAAATCCCGAAAAAGCGCCGCATGACCCTGACGATTGGCTCGCGTGAATGCCTCATGAACGAAGTGAAATTCGTGTTCACTTATCCCGTGATGCTCTCGGGGGACACGGCATGCATCTCGCGCATCGATTTTGCGAAGTTGGTTGATCCGGTTTTGCGTCCGCGTTTCATCAAGAATGCGGAAAATTTTAGCACGATCATTCTTGATCCCGGGCATGGCGGAGTGGACGCGGGTGCCACCAATTCGCTCGGCACCGAGGCGGTGTACAATCTGAAGGTGGCGGCGATGACCAAGCTGATGCTCGAGAAGCGTGGATTCAAGATCGTGATGACCCGCGAGAGCGATCGATATCTATCACTTCAAGAGCGGGTAAATCTTGCAAATGCCAGGACGGAAAACTCATTATTCATTAGCATTCATTTCAATGCGGGTGGCAGTGAGGCTCGTGGCATTGAAACATTCACACTCTCGCCTGCGGGAGTCTCGCATTATGGCAGGGACACCATTGCTTCGGATTACACTGAGCGCGCTGGTAATGAGCATGATTCTGCAAATGTCGCTTTGGCCACCGCGGTGCACGGGTCTGTCTTGCGAAGGCTGGGCACAAATACCTTTGATCGCGGTATCAAGCGCGCGCGTTTCAGCGTGCTTTCCGGCGTGAAGCATCCGGCCATTTTGTTTGAAGGCGGATTCATGTCTCACCAGCGTGAGGCGCGGCTGATTCACAACGAGAGGTATCAAAAGGCGATCGCGAACGGGATTGTGGATGCGATTGCGAGGTATCGAAATGCTCTCAAGCCAACAGGGGCGGTTGCGGTTCCGAGGTGAGATGCGGCGATGAATGCTGGCGATCAGCCCATGATTGCTTCCGTCATGCGCAAGGCTTGGAGGTTGGGTCGGACTTCATGCACGCGGTGCAGCATGGTTCCTTGTTGTCTTGCCCATGAGGTGATGGCGACCGTGGGCCAGTCGCGCTCTTTGATGTCGGTGCTTTCGAGCATGCCTGCGATGCAGGATTTTCTGGAAACTCCGAGTAGCAGCGGTCGGCCTGCGGGCGCGATTTTATTCAAGGCTTTGAGAAGCGCGATATTTTGATCGAGGGTTTTTCCAAAGCCGATGCCGGGATCGACGCAAATGTTTTCGGGGTCAATTCCCTGCGCTGTGAGCGAGGCCATGCGCTCGTTGAAAAAATCCGTCACCTCACTCACCACATCGGCGTAGTGCGGTGCAACCTGCATGTTCTGAGGTGTGCCCTGCATGTGCATCACGACCACGCCGCAGCGGCTTGTTGCACAAACATCGGCCATCTGCGGGTCAGCCCGCAGGCCGCTCACATCATTGACGATGTCCGCGCCTGATTCGATCGCCGCTTTGGCGACTGAGGCCTTCGAGGTGTCGATTGAGATCAAGCCGCCCCATTCGGCGCGAAGCGCGCGGATGACCGGCGCGGTTCGTTTTGTTTCCTCATCCGCAGGGACCGGCAGCGAGCCGGGTCGGGTGGATTCGCCGCCGACATCGATGATATCCACCCCTTGCGCGATCATTTCGCGGGCATGGGCCAATGCGGCTTCGATGCCGAAGTGGGATCCGCCGTCCGAAAATGAATCCGGCGTGACATTGAGAATGCCCATGACCCGTGCGCGACGGCTGAGGTCGAGTGCTCCGCGGCGGGTTCTCCAGATCATGTGAAACTGGCGGCTTGCAGCGTCCGCCTTGCGCAACTACCTTGGCGCGCGTGAGCTTTCTGGCAAACTGGAAAATTTCCAATCCGCTGCTGGCGGTTTTATCGGCATTTTGCCTTTGCTTGCAGGTGCAGGGCAATGAGCTTGAGGCGGTCGATGGACCCAATGTGCGCGTCATGCGGCACGAAGATGGCTCGCGCACGCTGTTCACCCGCACGCCCGACAACCGTTCGCTCACCAAGAAAAAATTCAATGCCAATGGGGTCTTGGTGATGATGACAAATTACCGGATGGATTCGAACAGCAATCCCGTGAGCTGTAAAATTTACGATGGCGCCAACAACCTGCTCTACAAGGTCAGTTATGGCTATCGCAAGTCCGATGGGCAGCTTGTCGAGGAGCGGATGTTTGATGCGAGGACCAAGCGCCAGGACCCAAACACCGGTGTCGAGATGCCGGTGCAGCGGGTTTGTTATGTGTATGACGCGCAGGGCAACCGCAGCGCGCCGATTGTGTACAACCTGCTTCCGGGCAAGACATTCGAGGAGGTCTTTGGCGTGAAATCATCGGCCTTGGATGTGAACCCATTCAAAGAGGAGTCGGGCAAGGCGCCTGCAAATCCCAACGCGCGCCCAGTGGGCCGTTGAGTTGAATTTTTGATCCGTGGCCGATCCCAAGATATTGCTGCCGTGGTTGATGGG
>JBIKIK010000082.1:0-7001 GCA_044361655.1 Luteolibacter sp.
GGACCTTTGTCCCTAAAGGTCCGCTCCGCCAGGGCGACCCGTCTCTGCCGCGCCGGCAACACGGGACCGCGGGCATCCTGCCCGCCTCTTCCTCTTCCTCTTCTCCATTTCTGCTTTCTCCATTTCTGCTTTCTGCTTTTGGCCAGAAGGACCGGCACGAAACCTCTTTCACCGAAGAATCCCGCAAATTTGCCATTGCCAAGCCGCGCTGAATCCGCGAAATTTCGCGCGTTGGACCGACGGAGCGGTGCGCTTCGCTGAAACTTCAGCGGCACCTGTCAGCCTGTTTTCCATCTCCATTTCTCGGACTCAATCCGCACCCGTGGTGCCCCGAGCCGATTGATGCGCAGGACCACAAACCTGCAATCCGCCATGCCAGCGCATGGGCGATTTCCGCCCGCCATTGGCACAACCCCCACCTCATCCCCCATTTCACCATCCCATGGCCGGTCACAACAAGTGGTCCAAGGTCAAACACATCAAGGCCAGAGTCGACGCCATCAAAGGCAGGGTCTTCAGCAAGTGCGCGCATGAAATCGCACTCGCCGCCCGCGCCGGTGGCAGCGACCCAGCCGCCAACGCCCGACTCCGCACCGCCATCGAAAATGCGAAAGCCGTCTCCATGCCCAAGGACAACATCGAACGCGCCATCAAAAAAGGCAGCGGCGAACTCGGCGGCGAGGGCATCCAGGAAGTCACCTACGAAGGCTACGGCCCCTCCGGCATCGCCTTCATCATCGAAATGGCCACCGACAACCTCAACCGCTCGGCCGCAGACATCCGTTCGATTTTTTCGAAAAACGGCGGTAGCGTCGCCACCCCCGGCAGCGTCGCATTTCAGTTCGATCGCAAGGGCGAAATCCGCATCCCGATGCAAGCCATCGACGAAACCGATCTCATGGATCTCGCCATCGAAGCCGGCGCCGACGATGTGCAAAACGACGGCGATGACCACCTCATCCTCACCGCTCCCAACGAACTCGGCACGGTCGCCAATGCCCTGCGCGCCGCCAATCTCAAACCCACTTCGGAGAAACTCATTTCAATCCCCCAAAACCAAAGCGTGGTCCACGACGCCGACACCGCACGCCGCATCATCAAACTCCACGACCAACTCGACGATTACCCCGACACGCTGAATGTCTTCGCCAACTTTGAAGTCGCCGACGAAATACTCGATCAACTCGCTTCGTAAACCCACCCCGCACAACCCATTTCCCCCATTTCACCACGGATGAGCAAAAAGCAATCTGACGAAACCCAGCCGCCGATTCCGGTGGATGCCGCCGCACCCGCACGCAAACGCGCAGTGAAAAAAACCGCGGTCGCAAAAAAAGCCGCAGTCAAAAAAACCGCTACCAAGGCCGCCAAAACGAAGGCCGTCGCCGCGGATATTGATCCGGTAGCCACCGATGCACCCGCGCCGAAAAAACGCGCGACCCGCAAAAAAGTCGAAGCCGCTGAGCCCACCCCAGCGCCCGCTCCCAGCGCAGCACCCAATCCCGCACCCGCACCGCAAGCTGGATTCGAAGAGACCCGCAAAATCGGACGCGTGCCCGGCGGCGGACGCGTCACTGCACGCCAAAGCTCCGACCAACCCGAGCAAGCGCCCCCAGCGCCGCAAGCACCTCACGAAAAACGCCCGCATCACGAGCGCCAAGCCCCACACCAAGGCGGCGGCGATGGCCAACAAGGCGACAGCCGCAGCAAACGCCGCCGCGACAAACGCAAACGCCGCGGCGCACCATTCCAAAAAGGCGATGCCCCGCGCGGCGAACACCACGAACCGCGCCACGGCGAATTCGAAGAACGCCGCCCGATCGCTCTCACCGGACCGAAAATCGCCGTCGATGGCATGCTCGAACTCGCACCCAAAGGCTTCGGTTTCCTGCGCGTGCCCCACAAAAATTTCGAGCAGGCTCGCGACGATGTCTTCGTCTCGCCAGAAAGCATCCGCAAACACAACCTGCGCCTCGGCCAGTGGATCCACGGCAACTACCAAGAAGGCCCACGCGGCCCCCAACTGGTCGAAGTCACCGCCGTCAACGGCACGCCACCCGAAGAAGCCGCGAAGTTCCCGCACTTCGACGAACTCAAGGCGATCAACCCCGCCAAGCGCATCAGCTTCGAAACGACGCCCGAACGCTTCACCACCCGCGTCGTCGATATCATGGCGCCCGTCGGGCGCGGCCAACGCGGACTCATCGTTTCGCCACCACGCTCGGGCAAAACCACCCTGCTGCTCCACATGGCCGAAGCGGTTCGCGAGAAATACGACGAGTCGATCCACCTGATGGTCCTGCTTGTCGATGAACGCCCGGAAGAAGTCACCGAATTCCGCCGCGCCCTCCCCGGCGCGGAAATTTACGCAAGCTCCAACGACGAACAACCGCGCAACCACTGCCGCATCGCCGAGCTCGCGATCGAACGCGCCAAACGCCTCGTCGAGGCCGGCAAGGATGTGTTCCTGCTCATGGATTCAATCACGCGCCTCGCCCGCGCCTACAACAACACGATGAACAATCGCGGCCGCGGCACTGGCTCCGGCGGCATCACAATCGGCGCGCTCGAAGTCCCGCGCCGGCTCTTCGCCGCCGCCCGCAACACCCGCGGCGGAGGTTCACTCACGATCCTTGCCACCGCCCTCATCCAAACGAACTCGCGCGCCGACGAGGCGATCTTTATGGAGTTCAAGGGCACCGGCAACATGGAGCTCGTGCTCGATCGCAAAATCGCCGAAAACTACATCTACCCGGCTGTCGACATCTTCAAATCCGGCACCCGCCGCGAAGAACTGCTCATCCCCGAACACATGCTCCACAAAATCCACCTCATCCGCCGCGGCCTCTCCGGCCACCGCCCGGTCGAGGCAATGGAACGCCTGCTCTTCTTCCTCAAGAAGTTCCCCAACAACCCGCAAATGCTCCTCGAAATCAAAGGCTGATGCTGCAAAACCCTGCAAAATGCCGGGTTTTTAGCGGCCCAGCCCGGATTCCGGCTTGACCGCTCCCGGCGAAAAGTTGAGCTTGGCACGCTCCATTCACAGCCTCCACCACCCGCCCCATTTTCAGCCCTCACCCCTCGGGCGTCCCACCCCCCTTTCATCCGACATCCATGTTCAAAAAACTTTTTTCCAGCCTGTTCTCCAGTGACATCGGCATCGACCTCGGCACCGCCAACACGCTCATCAATGTGAAGGACCACGGCATCGTCCTGCGCGAACCTTCCGTCGTCGCCGTGAAAGCCGGCACCAATGAGGTCCTCGCCGTTGGTGACGATGCCAAACGCATGCTCGGCCGCACCCCCGGCAACATCGTCGCGATTCGTCCACTCAAGGATGGCGTCATCGCCGACTTCGAAGTCACCGAAGCAATGCTTCGCCACTTCATTCGCAAGGTGAACAAAGGCCGCCGCTCAAACCCGCGCGTGCTCATCGCCATTCCCTCGGGCATCACCGAAGTCGAACGCCGCGCCGTGCGCGAATCCGCCGAACACGCCGGCGCACGCGAAGTCTATCTCATCGAGGAACCAATGGCCGCCGCGATCGGGGTCGGCCTCCCAGTCCAAGAAGCCTCCGGCAACATGATCGTCGACATCGGCGGCGGCACGACCGAGGTCGCGCTGATCTCACTCTCCGGCATCGTCTACGCCCGCAGCGTCCGCACCGCCGGCGATGAACTCGACGAAGCGATCATCCAATACATGAAGCGCGCCTACAATCTGATGATCGGCGAGCGCACCTCCGAGGAAATCAAAATCCGTCTCGGCTCTGCAGCACCGCTTCCCAAAGAACTCACCATGGATGTGAAAGGCCGCGACCTCGTCGCCGGTCTGCCCAAAACCATCACCATCACCTCACAGGAAATCCGCGAAGCCATGGCCGATCCGCTCAGCGCCATCGTCGATGCGGTCCGCACCACTCTCGAACGCTGCCCGCCGGAACTCGCCGCCGACCTCGTCGATCGCGGCATCGTGCTCGCCGGCGGCGGTGCCCTGCTCAAGGGACTCGACCGACTCCTGCGCGAGGAAACAGGCCTCCCCGTCCACATCGCCGAGGATCCCCTCAGCGCCGTGGCCGAGGGCACCGGCAAAGCCCTTCAGGAACTCGCCCTTCTCAAGAGGGTCACCAACTCCGAGCGCTGAGCGGCACCTCGGATCCCACCCGGCCATGAAGCCGCTCAACCTCATCGCATTGCTGCTCTTCCTCGGTGGCGCCCTCTGGGCGCTGACCCGTAGCGATCGCGTGGTCCGCGGCATCCAATCGTCCTACTACTCGGCCATCTCGCCCTTCCTGCGCACCGGCTCGTCACTCGAAACCCAGGCCCGCGAATTTCTCAGCGATACAAAAAGCGCAAAAACCCTCGAGGTGGAACTCCGCCAGGCCCGCAGCGAACTCAACCGACTCGCACTCATCGAATCCCGCTTCAAATCCCTCGAAGCGGAAAACAACGAACTGCGCAAAGCACTCGGCTTCAAACAATCCGCCGGCTTCCATGTCATCGCCGCCCATGTCACCCGCCGCAACCCCACCACCTGGTGGCAAACGGTCGAGATCGACGCCGGCACCAACGAAGGCGTGCGCGACCACATGATGGTCCTCTCCAAGGACGGACTCGTCGGCATCATCGATCGCACGAACCCCTGCGGCGAACTTTCCTCCGTTCTCCTGCTCACCGACGAGAAATGCCAAGTCGCCTCACGCGTCGAAGGCTCACCCGAAGTCGGCATCCTTTGCGGCCATCGCGGCACCCCCGACGGCGAGGCATTGCTTCGCCTCCGTTTCCTCTCACCCAACGCCGCCGTCCAACAAGGACAACGCGTTTTCACATCCGGCCGCGGAGGAGTCTTTGCGGCCGACATCCTTCTTGGAACCATCGACTCCGTCGAAAAAGGCGCGCTGGATTCCGAAGCTCTCGTCCGACCCTCGGTGAACTTCGCGGATCTTGGCGCGGTATTTGTAGTACTGCCCGCCGATTCCTGAACCGTGATCCGTTTTACAATCGCCACCATCCTGCTTCTGCTCGCGGCATTCGCCGCACAGCAGTTCTTGTCGGCATTCACGGGCCTCCACCACTCGCGCATCCTGCTCGTGCAGCTCGCCTTCCTCTGCTGCGCGGTAGCCTCCGGCCAACCGCTCATGCTCCTGCTCGCCTTCATCGGCGGCTTCCTCTGGGACGCACAATGCACCCTCGCCCCACACCCGGGCGACCCCGCCATTTACACGCAACCCACGGAGTCCCTCCGCTTCGGTTACTCGATCCTGCTCTTCGCCGCCGCAGGCTATTTGATGCAGGTGATTCAACCGCTCTTTCGCCAAGGCAAATGGCTGCTCACCACCGCGCTCATAGGCCTCACCCTCATGCTATACCTCACGCTTGAGTGCGGGCTCATCAGTTTCATCCGCGGCGAACTTCAAATCGATCAACCGACCTTTCTCCAAATTCTCTTCACCTCGCTCCTCACCACCCCGCTCGCCCCGTTGCTGCTCGTGCCACTCTGGCTGATCGCCCGCGCCTGCGATTACGACGACGACCAAGAGCCCCTGCGCAAACACCACCGCTGACCCAGCATCGATGGAAACCATTTCCAAATTCCGAATCTACCTGCTCACCGCACTCGTGCTGGGCGGCTTCGGCGTGCTCGTCAACCGGCTCCACGAATTTCAAATTGAACGCCGCTACGAATTCCTCAACCGCGTCCCCGGCAACCAAAGCGTCACCGTCCGCGAACCCGGCATCCGCGGCATCATCACCGACCGCAGCGGCGTACCGCTCGCACGCAACCGCCGCCAATACGAAGTCTCACTCAACCTCGCCGAAATCCAACAGGCCTACCTCGCCGAACAACGCGCGCAAAAAAAATCCACCGCCGGAAAATCCGCCACCAAAGAAAAGGAAAAAGACATCGTCGCGATCGTCAACGAAACCACCATCGCCCAACTCCGCAAACTCGACCTCGCGCGCAACTACAACGCCTCGGCACTCCGCACGCATTTCGTCACCCACGGCGGACTCGTCCCGTTCCGCTACCGCACCGACCTCAGCTTCGAAGAGTTTTCCAAACTCGCCGAACGCAACATCGAGCTCCCCGGCGTCTACCTCGCACTCCGCCCCCAACGCGAATACCCGCTCGGCACCCTCGCCAGCCATGTGCTCGGCTACCTCAAGCAGTGGGAAAAAGGCGACATCGAGAAAGGCGAGGGACGCAAATTCACCCACTACATCGGCAGCGAAAAAGGCATCGCCGGCGTCGAAGCCACCATGGACGACTTGCTCCGCGGACCCGAAGGCATCAAGACCATCGTCCGCAACGAAAAAGGCCGCACCATCCGCATGTCGGACTACACCAAGCCCGGCACCGGCGCCACCGTCCGCCTCACCATCGACGCACGCAAACAACTGCTGCTCGAAAACGCCCTGCGCCACGCCGGCCGCGCCGCCGGCGTGATCATGGATCCCAACACCGGCGAGATCCTCGCCATGGCATCCGTGCCGGACTACGACCCCAACGCGTTCATTCCGAGCATCTCGCAGGACCGCTGGAAAAGTTACAACAGCAACCGACTGCTCTCACCCCTCACCAACCGCGCGATCTCGGAATACGCGCCAGGGTCCACCATGAAGCTCGCCACCGCCATCGCCGGCGCGCTCCAAGGCCAAGCCGAACGCTCGTTCTCCTGCGACGGCTATGTCGCCTACGGCAAACACCAAATCGGATGCTGGATCTGGAACCAAAGCAAAGGAAGCCACGGATCGATCGGCCTGCCAACCGCCATCCAAAAATCCTGCAACCCCTACTTCAACAAACTCGCCAACTCGATCGGTTGGCGCGACATGGTCCAAGGCTGCGCCAAAATCGGTCTCGGCAAACCCACCGGCGTCGAACTCCCCGGCGAAAAACCCGGCATCCTCCCCGGCAGCGACACCTGGCTTAACTCCCACCCCGGCGCAACCATGACCGCCGCCCTCACGGCCATGCTCTCGATCGGCCAAGGCGACTCA
>JBIKIK010000083.1:0-6959 GCA_044361655.1 Luteolibacter sp.
GATGCCGACCAGTCCGACATGAGAGGTGTTGCTCGGGCTGCGGCCGAGTTGGTCGTCCTTGTCGGTGCCTTGGCCGTAACCGAGCGGGATGATGATCGTGTTTTCCGCTTGGCCGAACGAGATCATCACGGGGATCTCGATGCTGCGGCCGTTGAGGGTGACCGAAATGACTGGGTGCTTGCGATGGTTGGCCTCGCCGTCGGGTCCGACATCGGCGTATTTGCTTTCGACGCCGAGGACTTTGGTGACCGGCTCGGGGCTGACGATGATGTCGTAGATGCCGAGTTCCTTGGCGGTTTTTGGCGCGATGAGGGCGGCGTTGTCCCAGGTGATTTTTGAAATTGGATCGGGTGCTTCCTGGAGCCATGCGTTGTCGATCCAGCGGCCGTCGTAGATCGAGGCGTCGGTGGTGAAGACCACTTCGAGGGCCTTCGCGGTTGGGTCGTTTGCTTTGCCAGCCAGGATGTTGGCGGCGGCGATGTCGGCCTCGGCCGAGGCGCTGAGACTTGGATTGGCGAGCGGGTAGGTCGACTCCGCGTGGAAACCGTCGCGCAGGAGTTTTTTCCATGCTGCATCACCGGCGCTGCCGAGGGCGGTGAAGGTCTCGCGCACGGCGTTGAAGGCAGGCGAGGGGGCTGCGTTCGTGCCTTCGCCATTGAGCAATTTGCCATCGGCGGAGAGCAGGGCGAGGAGGAGTTCGATTTCCGAAACGCAGTCGGGATAAAGCGGTAAAATCATCGGTTGGACCACCGTGTAGGCGCCGTGGGCGCTGCGGGTGTCGGTCCATGACTCGAGGTAGTGGGCGCCGGGAACATGCCAGGTCGCCGCGTGGGCGGTCGCGTCGGTGCGTTCGCCGAGGTGGATGCTGGTTTTGAGTTTTGCCAGCGTGGCGGGGAAATCGAGGTCGGCGGGGGCGTCGTAGATCGGGTTGGCCGGGGTGGTGAGGACCAGCGTGTCGACTGCGCCGGAGTCGATGTCCTTCTTGAGATCGGCGAGTGTGCCTTTGCCGGCGGCTTCCGTTTGCAGCGCGACGAGCGGCTTTCCTTCACCGATGTTGCCGAGGGCGAGGTTGATCGCGAGGGCGAGGTGGTGGACGGCGGCCGGCTGGCGGGATCCTGCGAGGATCATCGAGCTGCCCTTGTGGGCTTTGAGATCGGCGACGAGCGGCTTGATCCAGGAGAGCGTTTTTGCGTCGGTCACTTTGTCGACGCCGCCGGCTTGTGGGATGCCGAGTTCGCGGGCGATTTGGCCGGCGATGTGGAGGATGCGACTTGGTGCCGAGCGCAGGCGGTGGTCGGCCATGCCGCCGGTGAGCGAGTAGGCTGCCTCGACCACATAGAGGCGATTCATCGAGGACGCGTCGGGGGCCTTTTCATAGGCTTTTCCTTCGGGTTTCCTGCGATCGAAGAACGGTGTGACTGGGCCCTGCGGGTCGGTGCCGGCGAAGACGCAATCAAGCGACACGATTATGTCGGCCTTGGTGAAATCGGCGGCGATTATCACGCCATCGCCGAGGGCTTTGGCGGCCTCGCCGGTGAGGGCCTCGTATTGGTAAAACTTCGCGGCGGGAAACTTTGCGGCGAGAGCGCGCTGAAGGCGGTTGCGGGTCGGTGAGTCGTCATCGCCGCTGAGGAAAGCGATTTTTGCCGCGGGGTTGATGGCGAGAGCGGCGAGGGCGGCTTCGAAATCCGCGCGTTTGGCGGCTTTGCCGGACTTGAGAAATTGGCGTGAGCGGTTCGGCGCGTAGAGGTCGAGAACCGAGGCCTGGGCGAAGGCATCCGTGCCGCTGGCGTCCGGGTGGAGTGTGTTTGGCGCGAGGTGGGTCGGGCGGCCTTCGAAGGTAGTGACCACCAACGGGGTGGCGCCCCCGCTGCGGGGCATCGACGAGGCGTAGTAGGTCGCCTTGCCGGGGATTACCCATTCGGGGGCCTTGGTGTAGGGGACGATGTAGGTTTCCGGGCGGCGGCAGGCGGCCATGCCGAAGCCGGCGAGCGCCGAGGAGGCACCCATCAGTTTGAGGAACGAGCGTCGGGTGTTTTCCGCCTCTTCCGGGCCGGACATTTCGGCGGTGCCGTTGGGGAATTCGCGATCGAGCCAGTCGCGGAACATCGGGCTGTTTTCGAGTTGACCGGGACTGCGCCAAGCGGTGGTGGTTTCGCTTGCGGGGACCTCGGGGTGATGCCAGATGCGCTTGCTCATGGGTGACTGCGGAAAAAGGTGTGGAAAATCGGGTTGGGGGCGGATCAGTGGTGGCAGGTGGCGCAGCTTTCCTTGGGTTTCACATCAAACTGCTCCTTGAGTTTCAGGCCGAGATCTTTGGTGGTTTTGACGCCCAACTGCGGGTTGTTGGAGATGTAGGTCTCCGCGTTGTAGTCGAAGTTGTACACTTCTTCGAGCGGGCGGAGGTGTTTTTCGGGGGCGCGGTGGCACTCGAGGCACCAGCCCATCGAGTGGCTTTGGTCCTGATAGACCACTTCCATTTTGTTCACATCGCCGTGGCAGCTTTGGCAGGAAATTCCGCGGTTTACGTGGGCCGCATGGTTGAAATAGACGTAATCAGGCGATTTGTGGATGCGGACCCATTCGATCGGCTTGCCGTCGTAGCCTGGGAAGGCAGGGTCCATCGAGCGGTGCAGCGGGGCGAGCTTCGGGCTATCGCGTTGCACATGCTGGTGGCAGTTCCAGCAGGTGTTGCTGGTGGGGACATTTGAGTGGCCGGAGACATCCACGAACGAGTGGCAGTAGCGGCAGTCGAGCCCGAGTTGGTCGACGTGGATCTTGTGGGAGAAGGGGATCGGCTGGGAGGGTTGATAGCCGACGGTGAGGGCTTTTGGCGTTGCGTAGTAGTTGAACGCGAGGGCGACCCCGGCCACCGCAGATCCGATGCAGACGGCAATTTTGAGCGGCAACAGATTGGACCAACGGGGAAAAATATTTGCCATGGTGTTGACGGAGCGTGTGCTTCAGAGTTCGTGGTTTTATCACGAATGAACCTGCGGATTTAGGGCGCCGCCGGTGCGGGGCGAGCATGCAAACCGACAACGCGCATGCAATCGAAAAAAAGAAATTCCTTCGGATTTTTTGAATTTCAGCCCTGCTGTTAGGAACCGCTTTGCGGGGGTGTCCAATTGAGGCCTTTTTCCTTGCGCCAAATCCGATAGAGTCTGAAGCGTTCCTTTTTCGGTAATTTGAGCCGTTCGGGGTCTTCGCTCAGAAATGTTTCGTACGCGCCGAGGCTTTCCTGGCGGGTTTCGATCTCTCTGGATGCCGGACCATTCATGCGTTTGGTGACATCGTTCAGGTGTCGCGATACGCGTGCGAGGTTATTGGAAATGCGGGTGAGGATCAGTGAGAGGATGAGGAGCACACCGAGGATCGATGTGAGGAGAATCAGTTGGGTCGATGAGATCGCATCCGGCATGGCGGAAAGGTTTCATTGCCGGGCCGAAAAAGAAAGCGTGAAGCGCGGGGGGATTTGCCGCGATGATATTGCCGATCGGGCGGCGCGAGGGCGGAATGGATTCCCTCGGGGTGGAAAGTGGTGGCAGAGGGCGGATTTGAACCGCCGACCAAAGGCTTATGAGTCCTCTGCTCTACCGCTGAGCTACTCTGCCGTGAATTTCCTTGCGCCGGAGGTGGGTCCATGGCGCGGGGCGGGGAGGGTTAGCTTGCCGGCGAGGGAATGTCCACCGAAATTTTGCCAACCGCGTGAACGCATCGCGCGGTTTTTTATAATGGAGATATGACGCGATCAAGTGGCTGGGGTCTTGACCATGTGGGGATCATTCCACAGCTTCGGCGCATGTCCGATCGGATTGCGCGTGCTGCGAAGCAAAAACATGTGGTGGTAGTGGGTGCCGGGCCTGGTGGTTTGACTGCCGGCATGCTACTGGCGCATCGGGGATTCAAGGTCACGATTGTTGAGAAAAACGATCGGGTTGGTGGCCGCAATTCGGAAGTGCGATTGGGTGATTATTCGTTCGATCTGGGGCCGACCTTTCTGCACCAGAAATTTTGCCTCGATGAGATTTTTGCCGAGTTGGGTGGCAAGAGCGAAGATCATCTGGAGTTTGTCGATCTCAACCCGATGACCAAGTTGAGTTGGGGTGGCACCTCGATGCACACCTTCAGCGACAAGCAGAAGATGGCGGGTGAGATCGAGCGGGTGTTTCCCGGAAGCAGTAGCGGGTTCTTGCGCTACATGGATGAGCAGGGTGCCAAGTTCCGCGCGATCTATCCGTGCCTGCAGTATCCCTATCACAAACTGAGCGCGTTTTTGCGTCCAAATCTGCTCAAAGCTTTGCCACATGTGCTTACAACTCGGAGCGTGCACGATGTGCTTGGCGATTATTTCAAGGACGAGCGGCTCAAACTCGCGTTCACTTTCCAGGCGAAGTACCTCGGCATGTCGCCGTGGCATTGTCCGGCATTGTTCAGCATCCTTTCCTTCACTGAGTACCGATATGGGGTGTATCATGTGCAGGGTGGCCTGAACCGCATTTCCCAAGCGATGGCCGATGTTTTCACATCAATGGGTGGCGAGCTTCGCCTGCAATCGCCAGTGAAACAACTCATCCACCAAGGCCGCGACATCAGCGGTGTTGAATTTGAAAATGGCGGCAGACTCAATGCCGATGCGGTGGTGGTGAATGCCGATTACGGGCATGCCGCGACGCGTTTGTTCAACGGTCGCTCGGTGAGCGAGGATCGCATGCGTTCGAAGCGTTTCTCCTGCTCGACTTTCATGATGTTTCTCGGGCTCGACAAGGTGTATGAAAACGAGCCGCACCATCACATCATCTTTGCCGACGACTACCGCGCGAATGTGGCCGACATCCAGAGCGAGCGTCATGTTTCGGATGACATGTCGATATACGTCAGAAACTCATGCATCACCGATCCGCATGTCGCGCCGGCGGGTAAGTCGGGTCTCTATATCCTCGTGCCAACGATCAACACGCGTCACGGCTACGACTGGGAGTCGAACAAGGAAGCGTATGCAGAGAAAATTTTGCGGCGTATCGAGGAGCGTACTTCGATGAAGGATCTGCGCAGTCACATTATTGAGCAGCGGATCGTTTCGCCACAGGATTGGGAAAGTTCGTCGATCTTTATTGGTGCGACTTTCAATCTTTCGCACACGCTGACGCAGATGCTTTATTTCCGCCCGCACAACCGTTATGCGGGGTTCAACAACTGCTATCTGGTCGGTGGCGGCACCCATCCTGGCAGCGGGCTGCCGACGATTTACGAATCGGGCCGGATCAGTGCCAACCTCATTTGCGAGCGCTTCGGTGTGCCTTATGAGCCGGTGGATCTGGCGTCGGGTTACCTGCAGCGGGCCTGATCTTTTCATGAGGTTGTTTGCGTGGGTTGCACATCCGCCCTTGCGGTTGAAGGGGGCTGCGGTTTGAATGCGCGCCTCACGGCATGAATCTGATTAAAAAGGTCATCCAACTCCGCGAGAGTTCGCATCCGGATCACGAGAAGCCCTTTCTCGAGCATCTCGAGGATTTGCGTGCGATGATTACGCGGATCGTGATCACGCTGGTGATTTCGATGATTGTGTGTTTCTCGTTTCAGAAGCAGCTGATGGAGCTTTTGCGGCGTCCGGTCGAGCAGGTATGGATCACGCAGCTTGATGCGAAGTTGCCGAAGAGCTCGATGGAGATTCCGAGGCCCTTGAATGTCGAAACATGGGAGAGCGCCAAGCGGCTTGAGCATGCGGCCTCGGGGTTGAGTGCCGAGCAGCGCGAGGTTTTTTTCAAGAGCATTGGCGATGCGGATCTGGTGTTTCATGTGCGGGCTGTTGGTTTGCTGCGCGCTTTGTTGGCGGTGCCGGAGAATGGTCGCGCGGCATTTCTTGATGCATTGGATTTGCGGCCGGGCTTGCGGGAGCAGGTTGAAGTGTTGGCGAAAACCATGCCGAGCACCGAGATCGAGCAGCGGTGAAATTTGAAGATGATGTCGGCGCTCAAGCCGACCGAGACCTTCATGCTCTCGATGAAGCTTTCGTTTTATGCGGGCATTGTGTTGGCGTTTCCGCTTTTGCTTTTGTTCATCCTGCAATTTGTGCTGCCGGGATTGCATCGCTACGAGAAGCGCGTTTTGTGGCCGGCGATGGCGGTAGGGTTTGGGTTGTTCCTTGGGGGCGTGTTGTTTGCATACTTCGGCGTGTTGCCGCGGGCTTTGGAATTCTTTTACGAATGGAGCGGCAGCCTTGGTGTTTCCAATGATTGGCGGATCGGTGAATACATTTCGTTTGCGATGCAGTTCACGCTGCTGTTCGGATTGGCCTTTGAGCTGCCGGTGGTGGTGATGGTTTTCGTGAAGCTTGGCATGTTAACGTATGAAACGATGTCATCGACCCGTTCTTATGCGATTGTGGCGATCTTCATTGCCGCTGCGGTGCTGACGCCGACGCCGGATATCATGACGCTGCTTCTCATGGCGCTGCCGATGATTGTGCTTTATGAAATTTGCATCTGGCTTGCGTGGCTCGACCGCCGCAACAACCGCCTTGCGGAAGAGCGGGAGGCGCGCGAACGCGAAGAGCGGCTCAATCACTTACTGCCGCCCGGTTGCGATGCGGAGGACGCTCTTGGCGGTGTGGGCGGAGATGCTCGCAAAGACGGTGATGATCGGGCCTGAACCTATTTTTGAAGCATTCGATGACAAAAAAAAATTCCGCTGACATGGCAAGTGGTCGCTCACCGCTTTCGGGATGTGCGATCTTTGTGACGGCATTTCTGATGCTGGTTTTTCTGCTGGTTTTCTCGGTCTACGCGTTGTTTCGCCAGTACGACGAGATCGAAAAATTTACGGCTCCAGCTGCAAGACCGGTGGAGGTGGTGGATGTGAACAGCCATGAAAACGAAGTTCGTCTACTCAAGGAAAAGATTGCCGATTTCCAGCGCAGGCTGGGCGGCGATGAGGAAGTCTCGTTGGCGCTAATGCCG
>JBIKIK010000084.1:0-6921 GCA_044361655.1 Luteolibacter sp.
TGCGAAAGATGCCGCGCCTCGTCGCCGGTGAGCGTAGCAGCTTGCCAATCTTCAGGCGGCAAATGAAAGCGGGGCATGGGAATGACTCAAAGACTCAAAAGTGAAATTGAAAAGCCGAAACACCGGTTTTGAGCGTGGCGGCGGTTTTCAACCGCCAAGCCTATCCTCGACAAGGGCCGGTTGATGTCGTATGTATCTCTCATGATTTTCAGTGCTGTCATCACCGAAGCGGAAGAGGGAGGTTTCGTGGCCTACAATCCCGAAACTGGGACCACCACCCAAGGTGAAAGCTTCGACGAGGCCATGGCCAATCTGCGGGAAGCCACGGAACTCTACCTAGAAGTCTTTCCAATGAAATCAAAGACACCTGCGGTACTCACTTGTTTCGAGCTTTCCCATGCCCAAGCTGCCGGTTGTTAGCGGAAAGGAATGCCGCAAGGCTCTCGGTCGACTCGGTTTCGAGGAGGTCCGCCAACGCGGCAGTCATGTGGTGATGAAGCGTGGCGAGTCCGGCTGCGTGGTCCCTGCGCATGCCGAGATCAAGACGGGCACACTTTCCGGCATCCTCAAGCAGGCGGGGGTGAGTGTGGAGGGATTCGTTGAAGCGTTGGGCCGTTGAAATTTTCCAAAAGAGTGAACCCTCATGCATGTTTTCTAGATACACGCGACGGGCCTGCATCAAACTCAACCCAATGGGTATGGCGGATGAAATCCACCACCACGATTGTTTGAGCCTGCCTACAGATCAAAAAAGCGCTTCGCCTTTTCGAAAAACCCTTCCTGCATCGGGGAATTGTGAACGCCGATGGATTCGGAAAACGCGCGCAGTTTTTCCTGCTGATCGCTGTTGAGTTTGGTGGGGACCTCGACTTGCACACGAACATTCAGATCGCCGCGGCGTCCTCCTGAAAGTGTGGGCATGCCCTTGTCACGCAGGCGGAAAACCGTGCCGCCTTGAGTGCCGGCGGGGATTTTGATCGATGACTGACCATCGAGTGTCGGCACCTTCAACTCGCCACCGAGCGCGGCGGTCGAGAAGGGGAGGGGAACTTCGCAGAAGAGATCCGAGTCATCGCGTTCGAAGATGTCGTGATCGCGCACATGCAGGAACACATAGAGGTCGCCTGCCGGGCCACCGCGTACGCCAGCGTCGCCATTGCCGGTTGAGCGCAGGCGCGTGCCGGTATCTACGCCGGCCGGGATGCGCAGCTTGATGCGACTTTCCTTTTGCACGCGTCCCTCGCCTTTGCAGGCCTTGCAGGGGTCGCTGATCGTTTCACCGGCGCCACGGCATTCTGGGCAGGTGGTTTGTTGGATGAAGATGCCCGACTGGCGCGAAACAACGCCGCGGCCACCGCATGTTTGGCAGGTTTTCACGCCGCCCGAACCTTTGGTGCCCTTGCTGTCGCAGATATCGCAGGGCATGTAGCGTTCGATCTCGAGTTCTTTCTCAACACCGCGCGCGGCTTCCTCGAGCGAGATTTCCAAATCGTAGCGCAAGTCGCTGCCGCGTTGTTTGCCGGAGCTTTTGCGCCTTGAGCCACCGCCGCCAAAAAATTCCTCGAAGCCACCACCGAAGGCGCCGCCGAAGACTTGCGAGAACATGTCCATTGGGTCGTGGAAACCACCGCCGGGACGACCTCCACCATTCGAGAATGCCGCATGTCCGTAGCGGTCGTAAGCCGCGCGTTTGTCGGTATCGCTCAAGGCTTCATAGGCCTCGCCGAGTTCTTTGAATTTTTCCTCGGCCGTATGATCGCCGGGGTTCTTGTCCGGGTGAAATTTGACCGCGAGTTTGCGGTAGGCTTTCTTGATTTCGTCGGCGCTCGCGTCGCGGGAAACTCCCAGAATTTCGTAGTAATCGCGTTTGTCAGCCATGGGGATCAGTCAGCGCCTCCTTCCGCAGCGGCTGGTGCTTTGGAAACCACCACGCTTGCTGGGCGCAGCAGACGATCGCGCAGCTTGAAGCCGCGGCGGGTCACCCGGATGATATCGCCTTCCTTGATGTCAGCCGATTCCTCCTGCGCCACCGCGTCGTGAAGGTTGGGATCAAAGGCTCCGCTGGCAACAAGCTCTTCGACGCCTTGCGAGGATAGAAACTCGTTGAGCTGGCGGCGGACCATGTCCATGCCGATGTAGATCATCGACGAGGTGTCCTGTGCCGCGGCCTGCATGCCCATTTCGAAGTTGTCGATCACCGGCAAAAGCTCTTCGAGCAGGCGTTGATTCGAGTACCGCACTGCTTCCTCGCGTTCGCGGGCAGTGCGTTTGCGCAGATTGTCCATTTCGGCGGCGGTGCGCAGGGAAAGGTCCTTCCACTTGGCGGCCTCGGCTTCGAGCTGCTCCCATGGATCAAGCTCCGCCGTAGCTTCCTGCGCGGCGTTTTCCTTGGCGATCTCGGGGTTTTCGACCGGGGCCTCGGCTTCGGGAGCGGTTTGGTTGTCGGCTTGCATGGCGGATAGCTGTAGCCGCGAACGGCCCCGCGTCAACTCCGGTGACAGGGGATTTGTCCAGTACAGCAAAGGCAACGCGATGGATTACAGACATGCACGGGAGCGTCATGAAATTTTGCCGCGATTCAAAAAACCCTTAATTTGAAGGCTTTTTTGCAAATCGGAAGCGGCGGGTACTGTTTTGTATTCTAACCTCGATCAAGGCTCCGGCATGTCCGCGACCGCTTGCGGGCCCCATGGAAGCGAGCTCCGGGTGCCCGATTTTGGAATTTCACCCTATTTTTTGAGGCTTTTGGAAAAATTTCCAAGAAATAGCAAATTAGGGCTTGTCAGGTCGGGTTCGAACCCTATTTTCGCCGCCCCGCATTGCGACCTGCCTCTTCGAAACAGGCAGCTCCCGAAACAGGGAAAATTTATCGGGTCAGCTCCGGAGAAAAGCTTCAACGAGGTTTCCTCGTCGTTGCTCCGGTTTGTCCCCAGCACAACCAGAACCACGCAGGAAATCATGCCGACCATCAACCAGCTCGT
The DNA here is from genome assembly GCA_044361655.1 of Luteolibacter sp. Classification (GTDB taxonomy): domain Bacteria; phylum Verrucomicrobiota; class Verrucomicrobiia; order Verrucomicrobiales; family Akkermansiaceae; genus Luteolibacter. The sequence goes on from JBIKIK010000084.1 coordinate 2,982, forward strand.
TCGCAAGGGACGAATCACTCCGGCCGAAAAGTCGAAGTCGCCCGCTCTCGTGAATTGTCCCCAGCGCCGCGGAGTCTGCCTTCAGGTGATGACCCGTACGCCCAAGAAGCCGAACTCGGCTCTCCGTAAAGTGGCCAAAGTGCGCCTCACCAACGGATTTGAAGTGATCGCCTACATCGGCGGTGAAGGCCACAACCTCCAGGAGCACTCGATCGTTCTCGTTCGCGGTGGCCGGGTGAAAGACCTTCCGGGTGTGCGCTACCACATCGTCCGCGGATCGCTCGACACCCTCGGAGTCGATAAGCGCCGCCAGTCGCGCTCGAAGTACGGTGCCAAACGCCCGAAACCCGGTGCCGCCGCCGCTCCCGCGAAGAAGAAGTAATTTCAACCACTCAACCCCCAGCCCACCCACGCCATGCCACGCCGCAAGCGAGTTTTCACCAAGCCGGATCGCCGCGATCCCCGTTACGACAGCGCCCTCGTCGGTCACCTGATTTCCAAGGTGATGACCGATGGCAAGCGCTCTCTCGCACAACGCATTGTTTATGCCGCGATCGATCGCGCCAACGAAGGCATCGACACCGTCGATCCGCTCGAAGTGATCACCCGCGCCGTCGAGAACTCGAAGCCGCGCGTTGAGGTCAAGTCCCGCCGCGTCGGTGGTGCGACCTATCAAGTGCCGCTCGAAGTTGCCGCCGATCGTTCGGAGTCGCTCGCGATGCGCTGGCTTGTTTCCTACGCCCGCAACCGCAAAGGCACGCCGATGCATGTGGCTCTCGCCAACGAAATCAAGGACGCCGCCAACAACCAAGGCGCGGCCGTGCGCAAGCGCGACGATGTCCATAAGATGGCTCAGGCCAACCGCGCCTTCGCCCACTTCCGCTTCTAATCCACCCCCGCGCCACTGCGCGACTCCCTCGTGAATCCGAACAGTCCAGAACGCCAACATGTGCTCGAACGCACCCGTAATATCGGGATTGCGGCGCACATCGACGCGGGCAAGACGACCCTCACCGAGCGGATTCTTTTCTACACCGGCATGATCCACAAGATCGGCGAGGTGCACCACGGTTCGGCCACGACCGACTGGATGGAACAAGAGCGCGAGCGCGGCATCACCATCACATCCGCCGCCGTCACCACCGAATGGTGGCAACGCGTGGAGGAGGGGACCTTCAAGCTCTACCCTGAGCAAAAGCAACGCATCAACATCATCGACACCCCCGGCCACGTGGACTTCACCGCCGAGGTGGAGCGCTCCCTGCGCGTACTCGATGGCGCGATCGTCGTGTTCTGCGGCGTCGCCGGTGTCCAACCGCAGACCGAAACCGTCTGGCGCCAAGCGACCAAGTATCATGTGCCGCGCATCGTGTTCGTCAACAAGATGGACCGTACCGGTGCCGACTTCGACCGCGTGTTCGGCGAAGTGAAGGAAAAGCTCGGCGCCAATGCCGTGCGCATCCTCATCCCGATCGGTTCCGAGGAAAACCTCAAGGGCCAGATCGATGTGGTCAACCGCAAGGCGGTTTATTTCTCCGACGACGACAAGTTCGGCTCGACCTACACGGTCAAGGAACTCGATGCCGAGCAGAAGAAGATCGCCGACGAGGCCTACAACGAGCTGCTCAACGCCGTTGCCGATGTCGATGAAACGGTCGGCGAAAAATTCCTGATGGAGGAAACGGTCACTCTCGAGGACCTCAAGCAAGGCATCCGCCGCGCGACCATCGCCAACAAGCTCATCCCAGTGGCCGGTGGATCGGCCTTCAAAAACAAGGGTGTGCAATACCTTCTCGACGCGGTCGTGGACTACCTCCCGAGCCCGCTCGACATCCCTGCCGCGATCGGCATGGATCCTGAAAACGAGGAAACCCGCATCGAAGTGGAAACCACCGATCACGGGAAATTTGTCGCCCTCGCCTTCAAACTCTGGGCCGACAAGTTCGTTGGCAAATTGGTTTTCTTTCGCGTCTACTCCGGCGTCGTCCGCAAAGGCGACACGGTTTACAACCCGCGCACCCGCCGCAGTGAGCGCGTTGGTCGCTTGATCCAAATTCAAGCCAACGAGCACAAGGACATCGACGCTTGCTACGCCGGCGACATCGCCGCGATGGTCGGCCTCAAGAATGTCACCACCGGCGACACGCTCGCCGCGCTCAACCACGATGTGGTGCTCGAGCCCCCAACTTTCCCCGAGCCGGTCATCTCGATGGCCGTCGAGCCCAAGACCGTGGCCGACCAGGAAAAACTCGCTCTCGCACTCGGCCGCCTTTCCGAGGAAGACCCGACCTTCAATGTGAAGACCGACGAGGAAACCGGCCAGACGATCATCTCCGGCATGGGCGAGCTTCACCTCGAGATCATCATCGATCGCCTCCGCCGCGAGTTCAAGGTCGACGCCAACACCGGCGCGCCGCAAATCGCTTACCGCGAAACCATCACCACCGCCGCCGGTGGCGAAGGCAAACTCGTCAAACAATCCGGCGGCCGCGGCCAATACGGTCATGTGATCCTTTCCATGAAGCCCAACGAAAAGGGCAAGGGCCTCACCATCGAGAACAAGGTGATCGGTGGCACGATTCCCAAAGAATACATCAACGCCGTTTACAAGGGCGTCAACGAAGCCATGAGCAACGGCATCATCGCCGGCTACCCGGTGGTCGATGTTCATGTCGAGATTCTCGACGGCTCGTACCACGATGTGGATTCGAACGAAAACGCCTTCACCATGGCCGCCATCTTCGCGATGAAGGACGGCTTCAAAAAGGCCAAGTCGATCCTGCTCGAGCCCATCATGGCAGTGGAAGTTTCCACCCCCGATGACTACCAAGGCGATGTCATGGGCGACCTCAACCGCCGCCGCGGGCAAATCCAGAACATGGAGTCGAAAGGCAAACTCGCCATCGTCCGCGCCAATGTCCCTCTCAAGGAAATGTTCGGCTACTCGACCGCCGTACGCACCCTCTCATCCGGCCGCGCCTCTTATGCGATGACCCCATCACATTTCGAGCAGGTCCCATCCAATATTGTCGAAGAGATCGTAAGCGACCGCTTAGGCTGATCACTCGCCCTGAAGAACAACAAAGCAACCGTCAACCAAGCTCCACCATGGAAAACCAGAAAATCCGCATCCGCCTCCGCGCATTCGATCATCGCGCGATCGACCGCTCCGCCCAAGAAATCGTGGAGACCGCCAAACGCACTGGCGCTCGCGTTGCCGGCCCCATCCCTCTTCCAACCCGCATCGAGAAGTTCAGCGTCAACCGCTCGGTCCACGTGAACAAGAAGTCCGCCGAACAATTCGAAATCCGCACCCACAAGCGCCTGCTCGATATCGTCGACCCAACCGCTCGCACCGTCGACGAACTCAAGAAGCTCAACCTCCCCGCCGGCGTCGACATCACGATCCGCATCTGAGCATCCGCCCCATCATTTCCTCTCTCTCCCAGACTCCAACACCCAACACTTTTCAGCCATGTCACTCGGCCTCCTCGGTAAAAAAATCGGCATGACCCGCCTCTTCGATCAACAGGCGGGATCCATGATTCCCGTGACCGTCATCGATGTCTCGGGCAACGCCATCCTCCAGGTCAAGACCGTGGAGAAAGACGGCTACACCGCCCTCCAAATCGGTTTCGACGATCAAAAGGAACAACGCGTTTCCAAGCCCGACCTGGGCCGCTTCAAGAAAGCCGGCTCGACGCCGAAGCGCTTCATCCAAGAGTTTCGCTTCGACAAAGGCGCCGCCACTCCCGAAGCGCATCCGGGCCTCGAGCTCTTCAGCGCTGGCCAATGGGTCGACGTCATCGCCGATAGCAAAGGCCGCGGTTTCCAAGGCGCTGTGAAACGCCACGGATTCGGTGGTCTCAAAATGACCCACGGCTCCATGATGCACCGCCGTACTGGCGCCATCGGTTGCCGCTCGACTCCCGGTCGCGTT
>JBIKIK010000085.1:0-6874 GCA_044361655.1 Luteolibacter sp.
CTTCGGGGAGTTCGTAAACACGCTCGACATAGACGCGGCCGGTGTTGGTGAAGAACATCAGGTAGTCGTGCGCTTGGACCGAGAACAAGTGCTCGATGAAATCATCCGGCTCGTCCTTGCCGGTGGACTTCGTCTCCATGCCCTTGAGGCCTTTGCCGCCGCGACCTTGCAGGCGGTACTCGGTGGCGGGCGTGCGTTTGATGTATCCGCGGTGCGAAAGCGTGACGATCATCGCGTCGTTGGCGATCAGGTCCTCGATGGCAACTTCGCCGGCCTCGGCAAGGATCGGGCATTTGCGCGGAGTGGCATGTTTGTCGCGGATGGCACGAAGCTCGTCCTTGATGATCGTGAGCACGCGGACTTCGCGAGCGAGGATGTCGAGCAGGTCCTTGATATCGACGAGCACGCCATCGTACTCCGCCTTCACCTTGTCGCGCTCCATGCCGGTGAGTTGGTAGAGGCGCAGTTCGAGGATCGCGTTGACTTGGCGTTCGCTGAACACATAGCGGTCGCCTTGGATGGCGGCTTGCGAGCGGATGAGGATGCCGAGTGATTCCGCGGTGGCGGTGGAAAACTGATAGGCCGCGAGGCGCTCGCGGGCTTCGTCGCGGTTTTTCGAGTCGCGGATGATCTTGATGAAATCGTCGAGGTGGCCGAGCGCGAGGAGGAATGCCTCGAGCAACTCGGCGCGTTCCTCGGCCTTGCCGAGAAGGTAGCGCGTGCGGCGAATGACGACCTCGCGGCGGTGCTCGATGTAGGCGTCGATCGCTTCCTTGAGTGAAAGTTGCTTAGGGCGATTTTCATGGATCGCCAGCATGTTGACGCTGAACGAGGTTTCCAGAGCCGTGAGTTTGAAGAGTTGGTTGACGATCACCTGCGGGCGGGCGTCGCGTTTCAACTCGATTTCGATGCGGGTTTCCTCGTCGGAAAGGTCGCGCATGCCGGAGATGCCGGTGAGGGATTTTTCGTTCACCAGTTCGGCGATGCGCTCCTGGAGGGTGGCGCGGTTGACGCCGTAGGGGACCTCGCGGATGACGATGAGAGATTTGCCGTTTTCGTTTTCTTCGATCTCGACCTTGCCGCGGAGGCGCATCGAGCCGCGGCCGGTGGCAAAGTAGCTTTCGATGCCACGGATGCCGCGGATTTCGGTGGGAACCGGAAAGTCCGGGCCCTTGATGTATTGCATCAATTCGGGCAGTGTGATGTCGGGCTTATCGATTTGCGCGCAGATGCCATCGATCACCTCGCCGAGGTTGTGGGGCGCGAGGTTGGTGGCCATGCCGACCGCGATGCCGGTGCCGCCGTTGACGAGGAAGTTGGGAAATGCCGAAGGCAGAACGGTGGGTTCCTCTTGCGAGCCGTCGTAGTTGGGTTGGAAGTCGACCGTGTTTTTATCGAGGTCGTCCATCATCGCCATGCCGAGATGGTGGAGGCGGGCCTCGGTATATCGCATGGAGGCGGCGGCATCGCCTTCCACCGATCCAAAGTTGCCCTGGCCATCGACGAGCATTTCGCGCATCGACCACGGCTGACCCATGTTGACGAGCGTCGTGTAGATTGATTGGTCGCCGTGAGGGTGGAAGTTACCCATGGTTTCGCCAACGATTTTGGCGCATTTGACGTGGGACTTGCCGGGGGTGACGCCGAGTTGGCGCATGGCGTAAAGCACGCGGCGCTGCGAGGGCTTGAGGCCGTCACGCACATCCGGCAGCGCGCGCGAAATGATGACCGACATCGAGTATTCCAGGAACGATTGGGAAAGTTCCTCGGCGACATTGATGGGCTTGATGGAGTCGTTGGACATGGCTTAAAATAAAAGAATCACGCTTCCAGTGGATTCCAGACCTCGGCGAATCCGAAGGGCTTGAAGTGCTTGATATTGGCGGTGGCGAATCGGGTGACCCCGTGGTGCAGCAAGGTGTATGCAATACGGGCGTCGATCATTTGGCGAAAGCCCGCTTTGGTCTGGGCGGCCCATTTCCAAAGGCTTGGTGAAACAAGAGGATCATAATCGATGCAGCGCCAATTCGGGTTGCGTTTGAGGGCGTCGCAATACGATGCGGATTCCTTCGCGCTGTAGGGTTTGCGGAAGACTGCCGGATTGCGAAGCTGCATGTAGAGCTCCATGAGAATGAGCTCGCAAAGCACGAACTCGTCTTCAAAGTCCCCAAGCTCCGCAAAAAATCCACGCGCTTCTTCGTGCCGAGGCGAATCCGGATCCGCGGCATGAATGAAGAGGTTGGTATCGGCGGTAAGCATGGTGGTCATCGGGTGCGCGAGCGATGCTCGATGGCGTCGGCTTCCGCGCGTGTGCTGGCGGGGTCGATCAAATGCCCGCCGCTGCCGCGAAGAACGGGCATGTCCCATTGCTTCGGTGCTTGCGATGTTTCAGGGCAGGTCTGGACATAGGACTCCATGCCCCTGCGGATCAACTCGGCCAGCGACCAATCCCGCGCCTTGGCGATGCTGCGAAGGCGTTGGAAAAGGGGTTCGGGGAGTTGGATTTGAGTCCGGGTCATGATGTCAATGTAATGTAGGCGTCAAAGTGATGTCAAGTTTTGCTAATGGCCATTGACTGAGCATCACACATCCAAGTTCCTGACATTGAGTGCGTTGTCTTCGATGAAGCGTTTGCGGGGTTCGACGACGTCGCCCATGAGGACATCGAACATGCGGTCGGCCTCGACCATGTTGTCCTCGTCGAGGCGGACGCGGAGGAACTGGCGGGTGGTGGGGTCCATGGTGGTTTCGAAGAGTTGTTTGGCGTTCATTTCGCCGAGACCCTTGAAGCGTTTGATCTGGACGCCCTTGCTGGAGATTTCGAGGACGCGTGAGAGGATTTCGGGGATCGAAAACAGCGGCGTGGCCTGTTGTTTTTCGCCTTCGCCTTCGAGGAGTTCAAAGAGCGGGGTGTCGTCGGAGTGGAAGTTGCGGATATCGATGCCGGCTTCGGTGAGGCGGGCGAAGAGTTTGGCGATCGCGTGGGACTCGTGAAGTTCGTGGAGGACCGCACGGCGCGAGACTCCGGTGCCGGCGGCGAGCTCTTCGTCGGTTGGCATTTCGTCGAAAAGCCGCAGGTCGCGGTTGGCGTTTGCGTAATCTCGAAGCGCGTTTTCGTCTGCGAAGTAGAGAACATTTTCGTCGTTGCCCTCGCGAATGCGCACCATGAATTCCACCAGGTGGCCATCGGCTCGGCGAGCCGCAAGATAGTTGCGGAAGTCGCCGCCATTGCCCTCGATCGAGCGGGTGTAGCGGGAGAGTGAGGAGAGGGTTTCGAGAATGCCTTTGAGTTCCTCGGCGGAGAATGCGCGAGACCGATCATGCGTGCGGAGGATGACCTCGCTGGCGCCCAACTCGATGAGGATCTTATTTAGTTGGTCGTTGTCCTGGACGTATTCGGAGCGTTTTTTGCGGGTGACGAGATAGAGGGGTGGTTGTGCGATGTAGAGGAAGCCGCGTTTGACGAGCTCCGGCATATGGCGGCAGAAGAAGGTGAGCAGCAAGGTGCGGATGTGCGAGCCGTCGACATCGGCGTCGGTCATGATGACGACTTTATGGTAACGGACCTTTGCGATGTTGAATGAACCATCTTGGTCACCGTCGCCGATGCCGGCACCGATGGCGGTAATGAGGTTTTGGATTTCCTTGTTTTGCAGCGCGCGGTGGAGGCGTGCTTTCTCGACATTGAGGAGTTTGCCGCGCAGTGGAAGGATTGCTTGCGTGCGACGGTCGCGGCCTTGTTTGGCCGAGCCGCCTGCGGAGTCACCCTCGACAATGTAGAGCTCGGATTTTGCCGGATCGCGTTCCGAGCAATCGGCGAGCTTGCCGGGGAGTCCGCCGCCGGAGAGGGCGGATTTGCGAACCGTTTCGCGCGCTTTGCGTGCGGCTTCGCGGGCGCGTGCGGCGTTGACGGACTTTTCGATGACCTTGCGCGCGAGCGTCGGGTTCTCGTCGAAGTACTGCATCAGCCCCTCATAGACGATCGATGAGACCACGCCTTCGATCTCGGTGTTGACGAGTTTGTCCTTCGTCTGCGAGCTAAAGCGCGGGTTGGGCATCTTCACCGAGATCACGCAGACGAGGCCTTCGCGGACATCGTCGCCGGAGAGCGCGGGGTCCTTGTCCTTGAGGATTTTGTTGGCCTTGGCGTATTGGTTGATTGCGCGGGTGAGTGCGGTGCGGAAGCCGGTGAGGTGGGTGCCGCCGTCGCCGTTGGGGATCGAGTTGGCGAAGCAGAGGATCTGGTCGTTGTACGAATCGTTGTACTGGAAGACCACATCGGCAAAAACATCGTCGGTCGATTGCTTGCCGTCGTAGTCGAGTTCGATTTGGCGTTTGCCGCAAAGGATGACTGGGTCGTCGTGGATGACGGTTTTGTTTTCGCCGAGCTGGACGACGAATTCCTCGATGCCTTTGGCATAGAAAAATGTGGTCTTTTTAGCCGACTCCGGGCGTTCGTCTTCGAGGTCGATCGTGAGGCCGGGGTTGAGGAAGGCGAGTTCGCGCAGGCGGGTGGCGAGGCGGTCGAATTTGAATTCGATCGTATCGACGAAGATCGTCGCGTCGGGGAAGAAGGTGATGGTTGTGCCGGTTTTTTTCGGGTCGACCTCACCAACGACATGGAGTTGCTCGGTGGTTTTGCCGCGTTCGAAGGAGATGCGGTGGACCTTGCCGTTGCGCATGATGTCGGCGCGGAACCAATCGGAGAGTGCGTTGACGCATTTGGCGCCGACGCCGTGGAGGCCGCCGGAGTACTTGTAGGCGCCTTGGCCGAACTTGCCGCCGGCGTGGAGGTTGGTGAGCACGAGCTCGACGGCGGGGATGCCGAACTTCGGATGCATGTCGACCGGGATGCCGCGGCCGTTGTCGGCGATCGAGACCGAGCCATCGACATGGATCGCGACCTTGATGCGCGAGCAATATCCGGCGAGGTGTTCGTCGATCGAGTTGTCGAGCACTTCGAAAACGCAGTGGTGGAGGCCGCGTTCATCGGGGTCGCCGATGTACATGCCGGGGCGTTTGCGGACCGCCTCCAGGCCCTCGAGTTTGTCGATTTGTGCGGCGTCGTATTGCTGCTCGGAGGCGACCTTGGTTTCGGCTACTGGCGGCTCGTTCGAAGGGTCGGTCATAGGCTTGGGAAAGGGTCTGAAAAACCCCGCAAAGTGACAAGGAACTTCTTTGCGAAAATGTTCGCGAAAAGGCTCGAAAATCAGCCTTTCATTCCCAGGCATCCAAGCTGCCATCCGAGCAACAGCGCGGGGGCTTGGGATTCGTCCGCAGCGATCGCCTCGAGGGCGGCGCGGGGCGCGATCAGCGAGCCCTCGATGTCGAGTTTGGCGGCCGCTTGGTCGCGGGATTTGATCAGCTCGTCGACGCGTTTTTCGAAATCCTTGTCGCGCTTGCGGCGCTTGGCTTTTTCGCGTTCGGGCCAGCTTGATTGCGGCATCGCCTCGAGTGTGGAAATCGCGTTGCGGAAACGTTTCACGCGGTCGGGGCGGAAGTGGTGGGGCAGGGCGACCGGTTTGCCGGAGGCGAGGTCGATGCTCCACTCGAGGATTTGGCGGTTGGGCGCGACCATGAACGAGGGGCGGTCCCACGCGGCGGCTTCGGCATCGCGCCATTGCCAGATCGCGCGCAGGCAGGCGAGGCCCCATGGCTCGAGCTTGCCGGAGCCTTGGATGCGCCAGTTTTCCTCGCGGCTGTCATCGCGCTCGAGGACCTTGCGGCGGGCGGCGTGGCAGCTTTCCTCAAACCACTCGTAGCGTTCCTTTTCCTTGAGCCCGCTGACGATGCGCTCGCCCATTTCGAGCAGGTAATCGACATCATTGAGCGCGTACTCGATCATTTTGGACGAGAGCGGGCGTTTGCCCCAATCGGCCTTCTGCGAGGACTTCGAGAGCTCGACGCCAAAGTACTGCTGGACCAGATCGCCAAGGCCGAAGCGGCGTGCGCCAAGCAGACGGGCGCCGATCTGCGTGTCGTACACGACGGCCGGCAGGTGGCCGAACTCGCGCTTGAACATCGTCATGTCGTAATCCGCGCCGTGCATCCAGACGGTCGCCTCGCTGAGATAAGAGGCGAGCGGCTTGAGGTCGTCGATCGCCAAAGGGTCGATGAGCACCGATTCGCCGTGGACGGCAAATTGGATCAGGCAAAGGGACTCGCGGTAGCGGTGGAGGCTGTCGGCCTCAGTATCGATGGCGCAAACAGGAGCGGAGTCCTGTGGCTTGCATTTCTCGAGATGAAGGATGAGCCGCTCGGTAGAATCAATCATGGGATGGGCCGTCGTGGGCCGACGGGCGGGCGGGAAAGGGATAAGGCGGACCAAGTGGATCCGATGATGTCGGCAGACGGCCGTAATCCGCAGGAAAGCGGGCGGATCGTGCTCGTTGGACTCATGCCCGCGAGCATGCTTTCGGGGTCGTGGACTGACAAGTTGAAATTGCCGCCCCGGGGCCCAAAAAATTTACATTGTAGCTACAATTTCCTCAAATCACCGCGAGTTTTTCGGCCTGCTGGTGAGTGAGTTCGACGCATTTCCATGGGAGGCCGAATTGGTTGAGGTCGGCCATGAAGCCATCGGGGTCGAGTTGCTCCATGTTCCAGACGCCGACCTTGCGCCAATTTCCCTCGAGCATCTGTTTGGCACCGATCATCGCGGGGACGCCGGTGGTGTAGGAAATCGCCTGGGATCCGACCTCGGCGAAGCAGGCTTCGTGGTCGCAGATGTTGTAGACATAGATCGCCTTGTAATGGCCGTCTTTGAGTCCGGTAATGATGTTGCCGATGCAGGTTTTTCCTTTGGTGGTTTTGCCGAGGTCGCCGGGGTCGGGCAGCACGGCTTTGAGGAACTGGAGCGGGATGATTTCGACGC
>JBIKIK010000086.1:0-6785 GCA_044361655.1 Luteolibacter sp.
GGGAAATCCAGCCTGCTCAACCACCTGCTTGGCTTCGAACGCGCAATCGTCAGCGACATCGCCGGCACCACCCGCGACACGATTGAGGAAACCATCAACCTCGATGGAATCCCGCTGCGCCTTGTCGACACCGCCGGCGTGCGCGAGTCGGCCGACCACATCGAAGCCCAAGGCATCGAGCGAACGCTCAGGCAAATTGAAGCCGCCGATCTCGTCATCGAAGTCGCCGACGCCAACAAGCCGCAACCCGCCACACATCCCCACGCGGACGCCACCGCCAAACGCATCCTTGTGCTGAACAAATCCGACCTCGGCGAACATCCGTCATGGCAAGGCGTCTACGCGATCCGCCTCTCTTGCCTGCAAAGCTCCGGCTTCGACAAACTTTCCATCGCGATCCGCAACGCACTGCATGTCGGCGATGCCGATTGGGGCAATGAGGCTGTTGCAATCAATGCCCGTCATCAGGCAAGCCTCGCGCTCGCCCGCGATGAACTCCGCGCCGCGCTTGAAATTCTCAACGATCCACAAAGCGGCCCCGAGCTGGCAGCGATCAACCTTCGCGCGGCACTCGATGCTCTCGGCGAAATCCCCGGTCGCGTCGACACCGAGGACTTGCTCGGCGTGATCTTCAGCCGCTTTTGCATCGGCAAATGAGCATCCATGCTCAGGCCAAAAAGCCCGTGAGCGGACTCGTCGCGCTGGCATGGTCGAGCGCTTCGGGCAGGCCAATTTCGTAAGCCTCCCTGCCAGCCTCGACCGCCATGCGAAAGGCCTTCGCCATGCGCAAAGGATCAGCGGCAATCGCCACCGCGGTATTCACCAGCACGGCATCCGCACCCATCTCCATCGCTTCCGCCGCATGGCTTGGCGCACCGATGCCGGCATCGACCACCACCGGCACAGTCGCTTGCTCGATGATGATTCGAATTTGATCGCGCGTGGCCAGGCCGCGGTTGCTGCCGATCGGCGCACCCAAAGGCATGACCGTTGCCGTGCCGACTTCCTGCAAACGCTTCGCGAGCACCGGATCGGCATTGATGTAAGGCAAAACGACAAATCCTTCCTTCACCAACACCTCGGCAGCCTTGAGCGTCTCGATCGGATCGGGCAGCAGATAAGTCGGGTCGGGATGAATCTCGAGTTTCACCCACTTCGGCAATCCCGCCGCCGCCGCGAGACGCGCCAAGCGCACCGCTTCTTCGGCATTCATCGCGCCACTGGTGTTGGGAAGCAGCAGGTATTTTTCGGGATCAATGAAGTCGAGAATGTTGGCATAAGGATCGCCCTTGCCCGTGAGATCGGCGCGCCGCAAGGCCACCGTCACAATCTCCGCACCACTTTCATGCAAGGCATCGCGCATGAGCTCGTTGGAAGGAAATTTTCCGGTACCCAGAAACAAGCGGGAGCGGATTTCACGGCCGGCGATGATGAGAGGTGACATGGGAATCCTTGCTGGAGAAATTACAGATCAAAGTTGCCGAGCCATTCTTCAAATGACGCGTGGTCGCGCAAGTCGTACTGCCAGCAATGCAAGCCGTGCTCCCTGCCCGTGGCGATGTTCTCCGGCAGGTCGTCGATGTAAAGCGTGGACCCGGGATCCAGCCGGTGCGTCTCAAGCGCGTGCATGTAAATCTCTGCATGCGGCTTGATCGCGCCAACCTCGTAGGAAAGCACCGCGTTTTCGAAGAGATCGAAATCGCGGTAGTTTTCAAAGATCCACGGGCAGTGGATCGAGTTGGTGTTGGAAAACAAAATCAATCGATGCCCCTTCTCAGCAAGCTGGCGCACGCATTTCCACATCTGCTCGTTCGGCGTGAAAATGCTGCGCCACGCATCGCGAAACTGATCGGCACTCGCGCCGCTGCCAATCACGCCGAGCGCCCATTCGATGTAAGCATCGGCCTCGATCTTACCCGCCTCAAAGTCATCCTTGCGCTCAAGCAGCCTCTCAAGCCGCGCCCGCGAATCCGCACAATCCGCCGGCAAGAGCCGCGACAGCGATGCCTCAAAATCGAAGTCCAGAAGCACGCGTCCGATGTCGTACAAAAAATTCATGATTCAAGAATGAGTTTTGCGCCGGCGATCGCCCCGGAATTTTTTCCATGCGCCGCAAGCGCGGTCTTCATCTCGCGCCATGCCGCCGCATCATGCGCCAACAAGCCCGCCACACGATGCCTCAAATCCTCGGGCTTTGATGCCAAGCCCCCGCCACCAATGAGCTCAAGCAAACGCAAATTTCCCTCTTCCTGCCCCGGCACCAAATGATGAATCAACATCGGACAACGCGCGGCAATCGCCTCATGCACGGTCGCGCCACCGGCCTTGCCCACCACGACATGATGGCGATTCAACAACTGCGGCACCTTGCGTGTCCACCCGATCAACCTCACCTTGCCAGGATAAGCCACCTTGAGCTCACGCGCCGCCGCATGCAAACGCCGCACATTGCGACCCATCACAATCGTCAAACTCACCACCGGCGAAGCATCAAGCATCGCCCGCGCGTGACTCCGCATGCCAGCGACATCGGATGTCGGGAAATACAAAATCCGAAACGGATTACAGGCATCGTCCGCCGCCAACGGTTGCAGCTTCGCGAAATCCGGATGCACGGCAAAACCGGTTTCATGAATCCGCTCCGCAGGCAGGCCCTTCGCGATCAACACATCGCGAGTCGCGGAATCCGTCACCAGCCACCCCTGCGCCGGCGCGCCAAGCCATGAGGCGTTGATCTCGATCGAATCGGTGATCGCGACAAAAACCGGCGGAAACCCGGGTTTTTCCTCCGCCATCTTGGCCAAAAAGTAAGGGTAAAGCGGATAAGTGCTCACCACCACCTGCGGGTGAAATTCCTCCACCGCCGCACGCGTCGCATGTTCCGGCCCGCGCAAAAACAGCGGCGTGTCGCCACCAAAATCGCAGCGCTCGGCCGAGCGGTAGATCCACAACCACACGCGCGGCAAATGTGTAGTCACCAATCGATAAGCATGCCCCAGCATCCGAGTCAGCCGGGGCGCGCCAACCAGGCAGGGATCGGCAACCTTCGTCTCCGCACCTGCCGCTTCGAGCGCCAAGGCCAGATTGCGCGCCGCGCTGTTGTGACCGTCACCAAAGGCGGCGGTCAGGATGAGGATGCGTGGGCGTGCAAGCATGGCAAAGCTGGCGTAGTTTTAATACGAGACTGTCGTTGCGTCGATCGGCATTTGGAGTTTTCATTCCCCACACCAATGTCGCGCCCGTCGAAACCGATGCAAGTCCGGCCCGTGGATGACCTCCACGCCGAGCCGGAAAGCGTCGTACGCCTGACGACCGGCAAGAAGGACGCTCTCAAAGATACCAATCCCCCCGTGCTCCTCGGACCTGGCGCGAAATACACAGACCCAAAAGTCCGCGTCAAACTTACCCTGCGCGAGGACCTCGAAACACGCTCCAACGAACCGGGCGTCGAGACCTTGATCGACCCCGAGTCACCCGCTACCGAGTTGATCGAAAACAATTGGGGGGATCATAAGAAAAACACCAAGCCCATCGCCTGGGGATGGTTTGCGCTCCTCGCAGTGTTGATGTCCTGCGGCATAATCTGGTCGCTCTATAAAATCGAAAAATCCGGAAATCAAACCCGCACAATCCAGGAGGAAGCAAAAAGTCTCCTGTCAAAAGAAGAGGAAGAAGAACGCAACGCCGCGCGCCTGATCGACCAGATGGAAGTGACGCTCAGAAAATTTCACGTCGCCACCACAGTCAGTTCACTCTTGCCGCTCGTCCGCCACCCCGAACGGGTCAAGCCGCTCATGGAGGATTATTATGGCGACAAGCCCGTTCCCATAAATCGCCTGCGCTCGATCCGCTCGATGAGCCCTCTCACGATCAACAACCGAGCCGACTTCTGGCTGGCAAGCGTCAGTCATTCCGACGACATCCCCAAAAACATCATCCTTCAAATCAATGAAGCGGGCGAGGCATTGGTCGATTGGGAAACCTATGTCTGCTACCAACCAATGGGCTGGACCGACTATGCAAAGCATCTTCCGGCTGGAACCACCATGGACTTCAGGGTCTATGCCCGCCTGGACAATCTGTTCAGCCACGAATTCAGCAACCCTTCGCAATGGCTTTGCTTTCAGCTGAATGCCCAGGACTCCGATGAATTCCTGTACGGCTATGTCGATGCCAGCAGCGAAGTCGCCCAGCAATTGCTGACGGAAATCAACCACAACAACGGTGAAGCTGCGTCGTTGATTCTCCGACTCTACATTCCCGAAAATCTTGAGGCAAAACGTGCAGTGATCATCAAACAAATGGTCTGCAACAACTGGCTCTTCATCGATCCGCCGGCAACCGAGCCTTAAGCACGCGTCATGTCCACCAAGTGCTTGCATCCGGAAGCTGAAACACCCCGCCAACCTGCGAGCCACCTTCGCGAACTCGGCGCGGTGCTATGCGGCGCCGGGATTTTTCTTGCGATGCAATTCGCGCTCGGCATCTGGCGGCTCAGCCAGTCGTCCGGCGGCATGATGAACAAATTCAGTTCGCTCGCACGCGACCAATACCTGGGTTTTCTCGTCCTGCAAAACCTGCTGATCCTTGCCGCCTACGCGATGCTCGCACTCGCCGCGATGCTGCTTTTGCAGCCGCTGGTGTCGATCTGGACGCGACGCTCAAAGCACCGCTGTTTCGGCGCGATGGCCTTGCGCGGATTGTTTCTCACCGCACTGCTTCACGGCTACTTCACGCTGCGCCTTGCCCAAACGCGCCCGTACTTCCTCAACGAAGCGGAGTTTGGCCAATGGTACTACAAGGCACTCGACCTGATCCCCGAATTCGCCAAGCCCGTCGGATATTTCACGCTTTTCACGCTGGCTCCAGCAGTTCTTGTGCCGCTTGCGCTCGGCACCCAAATCCATCGCCACGGCCGCCGTGGGTGGTTGGCAGCACTCGCCATTGTCGCCCTCGGCGCATCAGCCTTCGGCATCAGCCGCTCGCTGGCACCCGCTGCAGTTGCGGAAACAAAAAACAACAAGTCTCCGAATGTCATCATCATCGGCTCGGACTCCTTACGCGGCGACCGCCTCGGTTGCGCGGGATACCGCCCGCAACGCAGCGACGGACCAGCCGCAGCCGGAGTCTCACCGCATATCGACGCACTCGCCCAACGCTCGATCCGCTTCGAAAATTGTTACACCTCGATCGCCTCGACCATCGAATCCGGCATCCAGTTGATGACCTCGCGCTACCCGCACAGCCACGGCATCCGCCAAATGTATCCCGATCGTGAAACGGTCGAAAAAACCAAACGCGACACCACGCCGATCGCCAGCATGCTGCGCGAAAAAAGCTACGACTGCGCCGCCATCGGCGACTGGTGCGCAGGGTATTACGAAGTCGTGCCGCTCGGCTTTGAACATGTCTCGGTGTCTAGCTTCGACAATTTCAAGATCTACATGAGCCAAGCGGTGGTGATGGCTCATTTCGTGGTGCCACTCTATTTCGACAACGCCCTCGGCTATCGCGTTTTCCCGCAGCTGAAATCGTTCGCCCAATTCGTCACGCCGGAGGTGGTCACCAAACGCGTCGAACAACGCCTCGCAAATGTGGCATCGGAGGGCAAACCGTTCTTCTGGCATGTATTCTATTCATGCAACCACCTGCCCTACCGCAGCGCCGAACCCTATGTGAGCATGTTCGCCGATCCCACCTACCGCGGACCCAACCGCAATGGCGTCGACTTCGACATCGATGAGTTCATCGGCGGCACCGACCTCGAATCGAAATGGAAAGCCCTGCCGCCGGCGGAGATCAATCAGATCCGCGCGCTCTACGACGGCTGCACCCGCCAGTTCGACGATTGCGTGGCAAAAATCCTCGCCGCACTCGCACGCCACCAACTCGAGGACAACACCATCGTCATCATCACCGGCGACCATGGCGACGACCTCTACGAAAACGGCGTCACGCTCGGCCACGGTCTCACCTTCAACGGTGCCAACCACGCCAACCGCGTGCCAATGATCGTCCACCTGCCCGGTACCACACCGCGTGTCATCAGCGAAGCGGTGCGCCTCGTCGATGTCGCACCAACGATCGCCGATCTCGTTGGTATTCCGCATGCACCCGATTGGGAAGGCCAAAGTTTCGCCACATGGCTGCGCGGCGAAACACCGGTGAACCGACCCTTCTACGGTGAGACGGGATTTCCATTCATCCAGTTCAGCGTGCCCGGAGTGACGCGACCAAGACTTCCTCCGATGGACGAAATGACCTTCATCGACAAAACTTTCAACTACCAGTTTGTTCTCAAATCCGAGTACCTCGAAGCATTGGTCAACGCGAAACAACGCTGCCTGCGAACGGCAAATTGGAAACTCGTCTGCACGCCGACCGCCGACGGTGGAAGGCATTTCGGGCTCTTCGACAACCGCAAGGACCCTGACGGAGAACAAAACATTGCCGAGTCGCGCCCGGATGTACTCGGCCCGATGCGCCAGGCACTCGAACGCTGGATGGACGAGCGCGTCGAAACGCCGATCAGCGGGATTTTTCCTGACGGCGAACCTTGAAGATTCGCCGCTTGAGTTCACGCGCCGACAATTCCATGCTCGGCTCCGACACCACCATGAAACCGATCCAGACACTCATCGCGCTCGCACTTGCGGTTCACGCATCCGCCGCCGAATTGCCCGAGGCGTTCAAAGGACTGCTCGAACCCAACGCGCCAAAGCGCGGCCAGATCGGCATGGTCATCCCACCGCGCGAGATCGACAAGTTTGTCGCCAAGGTCGAGG
>JBIKIK010000087.1:0-6761 GCA_044361655.1 Luteolibacter sp.
CAAATACGACAAGGTTTCGATCGCCTTCACCAACTTCATCAACACCCTGCGCCAAGAGCCGGAAGTGGTGACGCTGCTGCCGATCCGCGAACAGGCCAATGCCGAGGTTTTCGGCGCCGATACCATCACTGCCGACCGCGGGCATGACTTCACCTTCGAACCAAATGCCGCCGAGGTGCTCGCCGCAATCCTGCCGCTGTATGTCAACTACGAGGTCTTCCAAGCGCATGTCGAATCCCGCGCCTCCGAACACTCGGCGCGCATGGTCGCAATGAAGTCGGCCACCGACAACGCGAAGAAATTCATCAAGGAACTCACCCTCGAGTACAACAAGCTCCGCCAAGGCGCGATCACCGCCGAGCTTCTCGAAATCACCACCGCGATGAAGGCGATGGAATAAAAAGCCATCACCGGCAACCGACACTCCTCTTACTGAACACCGCAAACTTCCCAACCCGCAACCTCCCAATGAGCAACCAAGGTACTATCGTCCAGATCATCGGCGCCGTCATCGACGCCGATTTCTCCCAAGCCACCAAGCTTCCCGAGATCTACAACGCGCTGGAAATCCAGTATGTTCTCAACGGAGTCGATACCAAGCTCGTGCTCGAGGTGCAGCAACACCTTGGCGACGGCTGGGTGCGCGCGGTTGCGATGTCCACCACCGATGGCCTCAAGCGCGGCATGGCCCTCACCGACACCGGCAAACCGATCGCCGTGCCTGTCGGCAAACAAGTTCTTGGTCGCATCTTCAATGTCACCGGCGACCTCGTTGATGAAAACGTGCCGATCGCCAACCCGAACCTCCGTTCGCCGATCCACCGCCCGGCACCAACGCTCACCGAGCAATCGGCCACCGCGGAAATCCTTCCCACCGGCATCAAGGTCATCGACCTCATCTGCCCGCTGCTCAAGGGCGGCAAGGGCGGCATGTTCGGTGGTGCAGGCGTCGGCAAGACGGTCGTGATCATGGAGCTCATCAACAACATCGCCAAAGCACACGGCGGTTTCTCGGTGTTCGCCGGCGTTGGCGAGCGTACTCGCGAGGGCAACGACCTCTACTGGGAAATGATCGAGTCCGGCGTTATCGCCACCGAAAAGGATGAGAGGGGCCATGTGAAACTCGACGGCCAAGGCAACCCGGTCCTCACCGAAGGTTCGAAGGTCGCCCTCTGCTACGGTCAGATGAACGAGCCTCCCGGCGCGCGTCTCCGCGTCGCCCTCTCGGCACTCACCATGGCCGAGCACTTCCGCGATGAGGACAACCAGGATGTTCTGCTCTTCGTCGACAACATCTTTCGTTTCTCGCAAGCCGGATCCGAAGTCTCCGCGCTCCTCGGCCGTACCCCTTCGGCCGTGGGTTACCAGCCAACCCTCTCCGAGGAAATGGCCGCCCTCCAAGAGCGGATCACCTCGACCAACAAAGGCTCGATCACCTCGATCCAAGCGGTCTATGTGCCGGCGGACGACCTCACCGACCCCGCCCCCGCCAACACCTTCGCTCACCTCGACGCCACCGTTGTGCTCGAGCGTTCGCTCGCCGAGCAAGCCCTCTTCCCAGCCGTAGATCCGCTCGCCTCGACCTCGAAGGCGCTCGCTCCCGAAGTCGTCGGCGAAGAACACTACCGCGTCGCCCGCGGCGTGCAGCAGGTGCTCCAACGCTACAAGGACCTTCAGGACATCATCGCGATTCTCGGCATGGACGAGCTTTCCGCCGAAGACAAACTCACCGTCTTCCGCGCCCGCAAAATCCAACGCTTCCTCACCCAGCCCTTCCACGTCGCGGAAGTCTTCACCAACGTCTCCGGCGTGCTCTGCTCGATCGAAGACACGGTCCGCGGCTTCGCCGAAATCCTCGACGGCAAGTGGGACGATGTGCCCGAAGGCAACTTCTACATGAAGGGCGGCATCGACTCAGTCTCACGCGACTGAAGCAGTTAAAAGTTATCGGTTATCAGTTATTGGTGTTCCAAAACGGCTCATTCACCACCAACAAACAACCCTTAACTTCTAACTCTTAACTTCTAACTCTACATCCACCATGCCCCTCCAACTCGACATCGTCACTCCCGAGAAGAAAGCCTTTTCGGCGCCCGTGGATCATGTGTACCTGCCGGGCGCGGATGGGGAGCTCGGCGTGTTGCCGATGCACGCGGGGCTCGTGACCGCGCTCAAGCCGGGCGAGCTGCGCTACCTTCACAACGGCCAGACAACCACTCTAGCGATCGGTTCCGGCTTTGCCGAAATCACCCAGGAGAAAGTCGTCGTCCTCACCGACATGGCGCTCGGCGAAGATGAGATCGACGAGAAAAGCACCGAAGAAGCGATCCAACGCGCTCAGGAAAAACTCAAGTCCGTCGATCACAGCATGGACGCTGAAGAGGTGGCCTACCTTCAGAGCGTCATCTCGAAGTCGACCGCCGCACTGCGCTTCAAACGCCGCAGCCATTGATCGGCTGCCTACGGCACAGGCGGCGGGAGCCCGAGCGCGCCGAAAACGTGCGCATCCCGTGATTTTCATCGCGATTTTTTTCATGTCATTGTCAAAACACAATGACTCGGCTCATATGAAATCGCCATGAGCCATCCGCCCACCACACACGCCGCACTCGCAACATGGGTCGCGGAAATCACCGCCCTCTGCGCGCCCGATGCCGTCGAATGGTGCGACGGCTCACAGGCGGAATGGGATCGCCTCACCACATTGATGGTCCAACGCGGCACCTTCACCCGCCTCAACCCCGAAAAACGCCCGAACTCGTTTCTCGCGCGCTCGACGCCGTCCGATGTGGCGCGCGTCGAGGACCGCACTTTCATCTGCTCGAAACGCCCCGACCAAGCAGGCCCCACCAACTACTGGGCCGACCCGGCGGAAATGCGCGCAACGCTGCGGGAAAAATTCAAGGGCTGCATGAAGGGCCGCACGATGTATGTGATCCCGTTCTGCATGGGCCCGCTCGACTCGCCGTTGGCCAAGATCGGCGTCGAGATCAGCGACAGCCCCTATGTGGTCGTGAACATGCGCATCATGACGCACATGGGCAGCGAGGTGCTCAAACGCCTCGAGGACGAGGACGCGGGTCGCATCACAAAAAAACGCGATGGCTACGGCACCTTCATTCCATGCCTGCATTCGGTCGGCGCGCCACTCGAACCCGGCCAACAAGATGCGTCATGGCCGTGCAATGAGGACAAATACATCGTCCATTTCCCCGAGACCCGCGAGATCATGTCCTATGGCTCGGGCTACGGCGGCAATGCGCTGCTTGGAAAAAAATGCCTCGCACTGCGCATTGCCTCCAACATCGCGCGTGAACACAAGTGGATGGCCGAACACATGCTCATCGTCGGCGTGAAGCAGCCCGATGGCCAAAAAACCTATCTCGCCGCCGCCTTTCCCTCGGCCTGCGGCAAGACAAACCTCGCGATGCTCATCCCGCCAAAACCATATCAGGAAAAAGGCTGGGAAACGACCATCGTCGGCGATGACATCGCATGGCTCTGGCCGCATGAGGATGGCAAACTCCACGCGATCAACCCCGAGACGGGATACTTCGGCGTCGCACCCGGCACCTCGTACGACACGAATCCGCGCGCGATGGAGTCAATCAAAGGCAACTGCATCTTCACCAATGTCGCGCTTACCGACGATGGCGATGTCTGGTGGGAAGGCATGACCAAAGAAGAGCCCGCGCACTTGATCGATTGGACCGGACAGGACTGGACGCCGGACTGCGGCCGCGTCGCCGCACACGCCAATGCCCGCTTCACCGCTCCAGCAGGGCAGTGCCCATCGATCGATGCCGAATGGCAAAACCCCGATGGCGTGCCGATCGACGGCATCGTCTTCGGCGGCCGCCGTGCAACTACGATGCCTCTAGTATTTCAAGCCTTCAACTGGAGTCATGGCGTGTACCTCGGCGCGACGATGGGATCGGAAACCACCGCCGCCGCCTTCGGCCAAATCGGCAAGGTCCGCCGCGACCCGATGGCGATGCTGCCATTCTGCGGTTACAACATGGGCGAGTACTTCGGGCACTGGCTCGAGATGCGCCGCTACCTCACCCACCTGCCGCGATTCTTCCATGTGAACTGGTTCCGCAAGGACGAGAATGGGGAATTCCTCTGGCCAGGATTCGGCGAAAACATGCGCGTCATCGACTGGATCGTGAAACGCTGCAATGGCCATGCCGCCGGACACGAAACCCAGATCGGCTGGATCCCTTCGCTTGAGGACTTCAACATCGCTGGCCTCGAGGGCTTCGGCGAAGCAGGCTTTCACAAAGCCATGGCCTTCAATCGCTCGGAGTGGAAAGCGGAACTGGTCAGCCAGGCGGAATTTTTCATCGACCTCTACGACCACCTGCCCAAAGAGCTGGTCTTCCAACGCGAGCTGCTCGCCGCGCGACTGGCTTAAATTAGCCACCCTGCTGCAGCAGCCAGCCGATCAACAAAACCTGCGGCGTGGAAATCAAAGGCAAAGCAAGCGCCGCCTTCCATGATCGCGTGGTCTCACGCAGGCTGAGCAATTCGGTGTAGTCGGTTGCCGCGCCAGCCATCAAAAACACAAAGGCATTCCCCGGTGCGTGCGCGCGCGTGAGGATGTCGGCGGCGATCGGCGAAGAACCTTCGGAACACACCTCGATCAATGTCGTGGCAAGCAGCGTAAGAAACAATCCGGCAATCGATGGGCCAAACCATTCGGCAAAGGACGCCTCGGGCACCAAGGCACGCACCAACGCAGCCAACACAAAGCCAAACAAAATCCACCGCAACACCATACGCGAACCTGCAAGTCCTTCGCGCGCAAGTTTCAGGTAATTCGACCAACCCGGCTTGAGCGACACCGCCACGCCTTTCAAGGCTGGTCCAATGCGATACCCCACAGGCAAGTCCGTCGCATTCGAATTGGCAGGGATTTTGCCGGCGATCACCAAACGATCAACAACCCAACCGGTCACGATTGCGACCAAGGCTGAAAGCAAAATGAATGCGATCATCCATTTCCAGCCGATCAATGCCGCAAGGATCAATGTCAATGAAAGCGAGTTCCATGGACTCGCAATGAGAAAGGCAATGGTCTGACCCAACGAAGCCCCCCGTTTGTACAAGCCCATGCCGACCATCAGGATGCCGTGATTGCATAGGTCGAGCATCACGCCCGCGCCAACCGCGCGAAAAAGCCCCGACACCGTCCCACCCTTGCCAAGCACCGCAGTGACCAGCTCACGCGGAAAACGCCCGATCACCGCCACCGCCACAATTCCAAAAAGCAAGCCCCACCACGCACGGCCGAACAACTCCGCGCAGCCGTGACCATAAGTCATCAACCACTTCGGCGCTGCCGGAAACAGAAAATGCACAGCCATGCCGCCCACAAACAAAAACATCGAACCCCACAGCAAATAGTCAGGCTTTTTTGAACCGCTATCACCACAACATGATGGCTCCGCCTTCACTTCGGCAGGCTCGCTCGATCCACCCTTGCAACACGATGAGGCTTTCATCAGGCCTCAGGCTAACCCACCACCCGCCGATTGTCGAAGATATGAATCACCGCGAGAGCGTGAACCATCTCTTCTTCCCGCGCTTCCACTTCAATGTTCACCTCATCTCCTCCAACCACTCCAAGCGCCTTGCCAATTTCGCCTGCCTGACCTCATTGGGCTCGGGATAAAGAATAGGATACCATGCGCTCATCACCGCAGCACGGGCGATCATACTATGATAAAGTGCGTCGAAATCGATCTTTCCGCCTGCCTCGACATAGGCGTCAAGGATGCCATCGGCATGCGCGTTGTTCTCATCGAGGATCCGCGCATTCCAGATGATCGATGCGAGATCCCACTCGACCGGACCCAGAAAAGTATCCTCCCAATCGGTCCATAACAAACCAATCGTGGTGTTGAGCAGATTGCCCGGATGCGCATCGCCGTGCAGCGGCTGAAAGGGAAATGCCGAAAGCGCCTTGGTCGATGAATCAAGCCGCTCGCGCAGTAATGCAAGCGTCACACGAGAAAAATGCCCGCCCTCTTCCAGCGTATCGAGCAGGGCTAAGCTCTCGGTCAAAATCGCCAGCTCAGGCAGCTCGCCATCAAAGCCGCGCAACAAATCATGACATTGAAAAAGCGTCCGACCTATCGCCCGAGGCTCTGGCTCCACATCGATCACGTTGACGAATTGCCAAAAGTTGAGCGTGTGTCCGAGATGCACATGCGGCCCGGGCGGAAGCTCCGGATGCATCGGAATGACAGGTGCTCCTTGCCGTGCAAGATACTGCGCCACCGCATTTTCACGCACAAACCACTCGCTGCCCTGTCTCGGCCCGTAGACATCGCGGATGACACGCGCGACCAAGGACTCGCCCAACCGCAACACCAGCGTGCTGCCATTTTGCAGAATCTCGCAACGGTCGGGCCCCGCCCCATGGGCCATCGCTACTTCACGCGCGGCACGAATGGGAATCGCAATCTCGTTCATCTGAAAAAATCGGTGGAAAAAATCCGCAACACTCAATCAAGGATGGCCAGGAGCAAGATGCGATTTCTCTTCTTCGCCAACAACCATAATCAAAGATCCATTTCCTCAGCCACCTTTCACGGGAAGATTTGAACCGCGAGTGAAAAGCGATTCTTGATTCGATATTGGGGGAAAAACAGATGCTTAGACGCGGCCTCCGAAGAAGGAACCACGAAAGTCACGAAGTAACACGAAATAAGAAGTCCCTGGGAGATTTTATGGTTTTTCCAAAATGGTGAAAC
>JBIKIK010000088.1:0-6713 GCA_044361655.1 Luteolibacter sp.
TGATCACTGCGATTTCTCCATCGCAGGTGTGATCGCCGCAGCCGATGCCGATCGTCGGAACTGGGAGTGATGCCGTGAGCTCGCGGGCGGTGGCGGGAATGACCGATTCGAGGACGATGGCAAACACGCCGGCATCGATCAGCGCTTGGGCGCCTTCGCGGAGGGCATCCGATTGCTCGGGGGTTTTGCCTTTTTTGTGGTAGCCGCCTTCTTCGATCACCCGTTGTGGCAGCATGCCGAGGTGGCCGACGACCGGGATGCCAGCGCTGGTGATCGCGCGGACTTTTTCCGCTTGGCGGATGCCGCCTTCGAGTTTCACCGCTTCGGCACCGGCGGCGATGAGTTGGCGTGCGGTGTTGAGCGCCATTTCGGGCGTGTCGTAGGTGTGGATCGGCAAGTCGCCGACGACGATGGCCTTCGGTTTCGCGCGCGCAACGGCGGCGACATGGTGCAGCATGTGATCGAGCGTGACATGGGTCGTGTCCGGAAAACCCAGCACCACCATGCCGAGCGAATCACCGACGAGGAGAACATCGACGCCGGAATCATCGAGCAGCCGTGCGGTCGGGTAGTCGTAGGCGGTGAGCGCTGCGATCGGGAGACCGCCTTTGCGGGCACCCAGGGCTGCGGCTTTCTGATGGGCAGTCACGGTGGTGGTAAAACAAAAAGCCCCCGCTTGGGGCGGAGGCTATTCGCAATGGCGACCCGTAAGGGAGTCGAACCCTTCTTGCCAGGATGAAAACCTGGAGTCCTAACCGATAGACGAACGGGTCGTTGTTCGCGGTGCGGGCAGGAAGGAAAAGCCGGACGCGGATTTTTGGCAAGGAAATTTTCCATTCAATTTCAATTTTTACGAAATTTGATGCAGCGAGTGCTGCTGGCGCGAGTGGCTTCGATGACTCATGGCGATACAAATGTCGGCTTGTCATGCGTGGTCGGCAAACTAGGGTTGGCGTGCCCTGTCGGGATGCCTTTTCAAACCATGAACACCACTATTCTTTCCAAAGCCGCCAATGAAGCCCGTGGACTTTCCATGGATGCTGTGCACGCCTGCAATTCCGGTCACCTTGGCCTGCCACTTGGTTGTGCGGAGATCGGCGCGGTGCTTTTCGGCGAGTCCTTGCGACACTGCCCGGATGCGCCGAAGTGGCTCAATCGCGACCGCTTCATTCTTTCGGCCGGTCACGGCTCGATGTTCCTCTACGGTTGGCTGCACCTTTCCGGCTACGGAGTTTCGCGCAACGATCTGAAAAATTTCCGTCAACTGCATTCCGTGACGCCGGGTCATCCGGAGTTTCGCGAAACGCCTGGTGTCGAGGCCACCACTGGTCCGCTTGGTCAAGGCGTGGGCAATGCGGTTGGCTACGCGATCTCCGGCAAGCGTGCTGCCGCGCGATTCAACACCGCGCAGCATGTGATTTTTGATCATCATGTCATCGCGTTGATGGGTGACGGCTGCCTGCAGGAAGGTGTGGCCAAGGAAGCGATCGCGTTTGCCGGTCACAACGGCTTGGACAACCTCGTGCTCATTTACGATTCGAATGATGTGACGCTCGATGCGATGGCCGATGTCACGCAGAGCGAAAATGCTGAGGCATATTTCAAATCGCAAAACTGGGACGCGGTGACCATCGACGGTCATGACATTGCGGCGATTGCTGCGGCGGTCGCCAAGGCCAAGGCCGATGACAATGGTCGCCCGAAGGTGATCATTGCCAAGACGGTGATCGGTAAGGGCATCCCCGAAGTGGCGGGTACGGCCAAGGGTCACGGTGAGGGTGGTGCGAAATTCATTGATTCGGCGCGTGCGGGCTTGGGTCTGCCTGCCGACGAGCATTTCTATGTTTCGGCCGAGACCGAGGCGTTTTTCACGGCGCACAAGGCGGCGTTGAAGGGTGAGTTTGATGCGTGGCAATCGGTCTATGAGGCATGGGCTGCGGTGAACCCTGCGTTGGCTGATGAGTTGAGCGATTCGCTGGCGCTTGCGGTCCCGACCGATCTGAGTTCGAAAATTCCGGCCTTTGCGGCGGACTACAAGGATGCGACGCGTTCGGCGGGCAGCACCGTGCTCAATGCCGTGGCCAAGGCTATGCCGCAGGTGATCACCGGCAGTGCCGACCTTTTCGGTTCGACTAAAAACTACATCAAGGACGGCGGTGATTTTTCCGCCAAGGATGCCTTGGGTCGCAACATTTGGTTTGGCATTCGCGAGCATGCGATGGGCGCGATTTGCAATGGCATTGCTTACGATGGATTGTTCCGCGCGAGTGGTGCGACCTTCCTTGTGTTTGCCGATTACCTTCGCGGTTCGATCCGCCTTGCGGCGCTGGCGGGTTTGCCGGTGACTTACATTTTCACGCACGACTCGATCGGTGTCGGCGAGGATGGTCCGACCCACCAACCGGTGGAAACCGTGAGCGGCCTGCGGGTCATTCCGAACCTCGATGTCATCCGCCCGGCCGATGCCGAGGAGACCGCAGGTGCTTTTGTCGCGGCGATGTCGCGCACCGATGGTCCGACGGCGTTGATCCTGACCCGCCAAGCCGTGCCCTTGATGAACGAGCTCTCGGTCGACGCGCGTCGCGACGGAGTGCTGCGCGGTGGCTATGTGGCTAAGAAGGAAAGCGGCAAGCTGGAGACCATTTTGATTTCCTGCGGCTCGGAGCTGCAGCACGCGATGGCGGCTGCTGCGGAGTTGGGTGCCGGCGTGCGTGTGGTTTCGATTCCTTGCTTTGAATTGTTCGACCGCCAGAGCAACGAGTACCGCGAAAGTGTTTTGCCGCAGGCCTGCACCAAGCGGATCGCGATCGAAGCCGGCGTGAGCGCACTATGGTGGAAGTATGTCGGCAGCGCCGGCAAGGTGCTTGGCATCGACCGCTTCGGCATGAGCGCCCCGGGCGGGGTGGCGATGAAGGAGCTCGGCATGACTAAGGATCATGTGCTTGCGGCGGCCCGCTGAGATGGGCGTGCTTGCTTACAAAAATCCATTTGCACCCTTAGGGATTCTGGAGTTTGGTTTGACCTCACCATGAAAAACCCACTGGTTCGCAAAGCCCTTGTCCTCACCCTTGCCTCGGCTGTCGCGCTGGGTGGGGTGAGCTGCATGACCACCTATGACGCCTATGGTCGTCCGGTCCAGTCGGTCGACCCTGGCGCGGCGGCGGTTGGCATCGCGGCGGCCGGTGTGCTGGGTTACGCGCTGGCCAACGACAACAACCACCATAACCACTACCACGGGCATTATCATGGGGGCTACTACAGGCCCTACGCCTATCGGCCTTATGGTGGAAGGCCTCCGTGCAGGTATTGATGGCTTGAGTCCGGTTTCGGGCCCAAACTTGGGAAATTTGAGCTTCGCCCCTTGATGGGTGGAAAACTTGCGCGTAAGCTAAGTCATTTAAGGCAAACCCTTTGCGTATTTGCCACATATGCAGCTTTGAACATGACCGCGCCTATCACCCGAGTTTTTTCCTTCGACAGTGCTTCCAAATTTGCCCGTGGGTGTCGCTTTGCGATGCTTTTTGCCTGCCTTGCGATGCCGGCATTGGGCCAGCAGTTGGCAAATGTGTGGCATGTTCCTGCCGAAACTCGTGCCGGGGCCTACCCCTCGACCATGCGGGATCCTCTGAATCCTGGCCCCTCGGTGAGCACGACCTTTTACCAAGGCTGCTGGAAGGGAGGAGATGTCAACCAAGTGGGGGGGCGAGCTAACCAAACTGGTGGAGTGATTTTTTACCGCATCAATGGCGGCGCTTGGCAGCAAGTAGCCCTCGGGTTCCATCACAATGAGGCGTCTGGCACCGAAAATCATGTGCAGATCTGGAAGGCCAGCGTTACCATGCCATCCTCGGAGGATGCTCTGGTGGAGTATTACTTTGCACCCACTTTCGACAATCGCACCAGTCCGACTTACATTTACAGCAGCAATGGTTCTTCGGTGACGACTGCCACTTTGGCGACCGCTCAAGGCAGCCCGTTTTCCTTCAGCATCCCCGCAGGGCCAATGGTCATGAGCGTGACTTCGGCATCGACGGGAACGCTCAGTGCGGACTACACGACATCGAAACTTTTCATCGATGAGCAGGCGGCGGATTCGGTTCCGGTGACGATCGCGTTTTCAACAGGCACGCCGAAAGCCGTCGAGGCCGAGGTCTGGACGAACCTCAACAATCGCGAGCGTGCGGACGATGATGCCAACGGGGATTCGATCGACGACGGAATCATTTCGCCTCCGGCGCCCGAGGAAAAACCTGTCGGCTATGTTTCCGGGGCCTATCCGACGAACGGGTATTTCCAGGCTATTCCGATGACCGGGTCGAATGGCAACTACTCGTTGACTTTGAATGCGACCAAGGCTGGGGCCTACCGGCTTACCGCGCGTTTCCGCACTGCCGGCAACTCGACTTGGCAATGGTATTCCTCGAGCGGTCGCAGGGATCATTGCATCACCGTGACGCCCAAGATCGCGCGAGACATGCAGGTCTACGAGATCAATGTGCTCAATGTCGACTCGACGGATGCGACATTTGCCGGGCGCAGCACACTGGAGAGTCTCACCGACAACACGCGTTGGAATCTCGATTGGTTGAGGGACATGGGACTCAACACGCTTTGGTTCCAGCCGGTGCATCCGGTCGCTTCCGAAGGTCGCGAGCCGAGTGGGGGATGGGATACGGCCACAGCGCCTTACGATCCGGGTTCGCCCTATGCGGTGAAAAACTTTTTCGAGATCAACGAGCTGATGACCGTCAATTACAACGGCTCAAACTCCATGGCTCAGAATCGCGCGGCATCGATGAGCGCGTTTCAGAGTTTTGTGACTACGGCTGACAGCAAGGGTGTGCATGTCATGCTCGACGCGCCCTTCAACCACACCGGTTACGATTGTGAGATCGACGAGGAAGGTATCGCGCTGATGAGTGCGGCGGGTGTGAGCACCACCGGTTGGGCACCGGCCGACAAGATCAAGGATCGCGAGGCGCGTTTTTATTCGCGCAATGATGGTGACAACGCCTATGCCGGTCCCGCCTCATCCGCCACAAACATCGCGGCGGCGCCGGATCGCAATGACTTCGGCAAGTGGCGCGATGTGTACGATGTTTACTTCGGCCGCTATGCGACCTTGGTGACTGGGTATCCAGCAGCCCAATCGAGCCGCGACACGGTCGCGATCGAGACCGACGGGATCAATACCGGGGATCTTGATGGTGCTGCGGGGACCTCCGATGCGGTGACGCGTGCGGTGTGGAAATACTTTGCCCGCTATGTGCCTTACTGGTTGGAGAAGACCGGGCTGCCCGCCAACAGCTCCTTGGCTTTGCAAACGGCCAAGGGCATCGATGGTCTGCGAGCGGACTTTGGTCAGGGCATGCCTCCGCAATTTTGGGAATACACGATCAATGTCGCCCGTGCGCACAAGTGGAACTTCGTTTTCATGACCGAGTCGCTCGACGGCGGGGCGGTGACTTACCGCTCTAATCGGCATTTCGACATTCTCAACGAGAACATCGTTTTCCCGTGGCAGGCGGCATCAAATACCACCGCGCACCGCGACATTTTTGAGGGTCGACGTTCGTCTTATGGTCAGGGGCTCGTGCTACTCAATAACACCTCGCACGATGAAGCCGGGTATGCGGACCCATGGGAGGCCTTCATCCGCTATGCCGTTGGCAGCAGTATCGATGGCGCGCCGATGGTTATGTATGGCCAAGAAATTGGAACTTCAAGTTCGGCCAGTTTCACTCACTACGAGACCAATTTCGGTAAAAACATCGCCCACTTCAAACGCTACAACTCCATGCAACCGCAATGGACTTCGTGGGGTAGTAATGTTTACGGAGTTGCGAATTTGCGTCCCGCCTACTCGGGAGTGGGCAAGGCCCGGGAGTTTAGCTCGGCATTGCGTTCATCGAACCGCTGGTTTCTCAACCCGCGTGGCACCACCACGGCCGATGCGAACATTTTCGCGGTGGCGAAGTACGAGACCAGTGGTGCTTCTCCGGTCGCCAGTGATGTGGTGCTGGCCTTCACCAACCTCAGCCGCAACACGGCTCGCGCCAATACCTTCGGCATCACCGATACTTTGGCTAACAACATGGGCCTCAAGTCCAGTCGTCGCTACAATGCCAAGAACATCGCCGCCTATCTCGGACCAAACAACGAATACCCCGGTCGTCGCGATTCGTTTCTCTGGGGTGCCAACGGCTTCACCCGCGATGACATCGTGAACAACGGTCTCTATGTTGCGCTCAGTGCGGTGCCTGCCACCGACGCCGCATGGTCATCGGCTCCCTTTGAGGCGCAGTTCCTCAAGGTCTATGATGTGACGCCGCTTTCCGCGCCTGCGTCCAGTCCGCTGGTGGCGAGCTATGCGCTCGATGGATCGGTGACATTTTCTTGGTCTCCCGTGACCGATGCCGAGGGCTTGGTGCCTCGCTACCTTCTCACGGTGACCCGCAGCAATGGTCAGGTCACCACTCATGAAACGACGGCAACTTCGTTTGTCATCACCGGTATTCCATCCGGCGTGTCCGCAACAGCAACTGTCACCACGCTCAACCCGAACAACACCGCAGTGGCATCCACCGCGACTTTATCGAGCGGTCAGACCCTTTCGATCACCTCCGCGGGCGATGACGATGCGGATGGAATGAGCAACGCCGCCGAGATCACTGCGGGAACCAATCCTCTCGATGCCTCTTCGATCTTCAAGG
>JBIKIK010000089.1:0-6615 GCA_044361655.1 Luteolibacter sp.
GAAATTCCAACAAGGCAGGCGAACACCAAAATTAGGGAGGAAAAGCATTTCATCGCGCCGCTTCATACCTTGCCCCCACCGAAAGGCAACCCCGAAGCGATGGAAAAAACCACCGAAACCACCACCCAAACATCAAGCCTTCAACCAATCCGCCACCCGCGCGGCCGCCCTCGACTCCACACCCGGCTCCCCCAACATCGCTGCCACACCGGCAAGTCGCTCCTGTATTTTTGAGGCATGCCCGGGCGATTCAATCAAGCGCTTGATCTGCCCCGCGACCTTCCCAGAGCTGGCATTCGATTGCACCAACTCCTCCACCACTCGCTCACCGGCGATGATGTTGACCAAGCCAATGAACTGAATTTTCACCAGCAATTTGGCCAAAAAATAAGTCAAAGGCGCGACCCGGTACACGAGACAATACGGAATACCAAGACAAGCCGCCTCAAGCGTCGCCGTGCCACTGGCAATCACACCACAGCCCGCCTGCCGCATCAGCTCATGACTCCCGCCGGTCCTGACCTTGATCCACCCCGCCGCCCCAGCCTCCTCGATCAGACCACGGATTTTCACCGCCAGTTTTTCCGTCGCCGCAGGCACCTCGAAATTCAGATCCGTGCGCCACTTTCTCAAACGACCGGCGGCCTCGATCATCATCGGAAACAAACGCGCCACCTCACGCTCGCGGCTCCCGGGAAACAATCCGACCAAACGCGCATCCCTCGAAATATCCGCTGCAAGCACCCACTGAAGCTGATCCACCAAAGGATTTCCCACAAAGCTGGCCTTGAGACCGGCCGATTCAAAGATCGCCACCTCGAACGGAAACAAACAAAGCACTTCGTCAAGGATCCTCGCCATTTTAGGAATCCGCCGCTTGTTCCACGCCCACACCTTCGGGCTGATGTATTGAATGATCCTGATCCCCGGAAATTCCCGCCTCACCGCCTCGGCGAAACGCAGATTGAAACCGGGATAATCGATCAGCAAAAGCACCCCCGGGCGAAATTTCCGCACCTCTCCCATCATCCGCGCAAAGCGCTCACGAAACCATCCGTACTTTTTCAACACCTCCCACACCCCCATCACCGCGGCGTCCTCAACCCAATCGGCGATCCCCCCACCCGCGACTTTCACCATCTCCGGACCGCCCGCGCCACGCACCTCAAGCCCCGGCCGCTGGGCCAGCAACTCACGCAAAAGCCCCGCGCCATGCGCGTCCCCGCTCAGCTCGCCCGCCACAACATACAAGCGCTCACCCATGGCCGCGAGCCTACCGGCTGACATTTGGGCTGACCATGAAAAACACCGCTGTCACGCCAATCGCGGAAAATCCCGGACTGCGCGGACTTCCGCATTGATATCCCCACGCCCTGCCGCTTTGATCACGCCAACGAACCACTCGATAAATTCACTCCATGCCCGAAAACACCACGCCTACAATCGCTCCTCTCGCGGAAATCAATCTCGGCCCCAGCAAGTTCGAGCAGTTTCTCGACAACAATCAAAAGACCCTCGCGGTCTTGCTTGCCGTCGCGGTCGTGGCCAGTGCCGTTTACATCGTGATCCGAGGTGTGGAAAAAAGCCGTGAGCACAGCGCGGGCGCAGCCCTCAGCAAAGCAACTGACTCCGCCGCGTTGCAGGAGGTTATCAGCAGTCACGCCAACACCAACGCTGCCGCATCGGCCAAACTTCTTCTAGCCGACATGCAAGCCGGCGAAGGAAAAACGGATGCCTCGATCAAAACACTGCAGGACTTCATCGCCACCAACACCGATCATACGGCCAAGCCCACCGCCAGCGCCAAACTCGCTGCCAAACTGATGAGCGAGGGCAAAACCGCCGAAGCATCCGCCATTTTCCAAGACCTCGTCTCTGATCCGAAAGCCCGCTACATCGCACCCTACGCGCTGATCTGCCTCGGCGACATCGCCAAGGCCGGCGGCGATCCGGCAAAAGCCGAATCCTATTTCAACCAGGTCAAAACGGAATTCGCCGAAAGCAGCTTCGCGAGCATCGCCGCCGAGCGACTCGCCACGGCGAAGACCAAACCGCCGGTCGAAGTCGAGCCCGCAGCGCCGGCGCCCGAACCACAAAAAGCGAGCCCGAAACAAAAATCTGCCGAGCCTGCCGCAACTCAAGCAGCTACCGAGAAGAAACCCGAATCCAAGCCCGCAAAATCCGACAAAAAGGACAAAAAAGCGAAAAATTAAGGCTGGAGAAAAAATTTCACGGAACACACAGTCGCATAGCTTCATCCCTGCAATCTAACCAACTCCCCACCATGTTTAAAAAAGTCATCGGCCAAGATCAAGGCGAAACCACCCGCTCCACCACCACTTCAGCACCGGAAACCCGCCCCACGGATTCCGTGACGCCCTCTGCTCAATCCACTTATTCGGCATCCAGCTCTTCCTACAGCTCGCAATCCGCCGCACCACGCAGCACCTCACCCCAAGCCACACGCAATGTGCTTTCCTCCGATGTGGAAATCAAAGGCTCGGTGAAGTTCACCAACGACCTGGTCATCGACGGCAAAATCGAAGGCAACATTTCCTCCGAAGGCAATCTCACCATCGGCGAAAACGCCCGCATCAAGGCGGAGATCAGCACCGCAACGATCATCGTCTACGGCAAAGTGCACGGCAACCTCACTGCCACCGACCGCGTCGAACTGAAGGCCAGCGCCGAAGTTGTCGGCGACATCAAGGCAAAGACGCTCTCCATCGAAGCCGGCGCGATCTTCGTCGGCAAATCCACCGTTGGCACACCCGCCCAAGGCGCAGGTCAAGGAGCCCCCGCCTCTGCCGCAGCGAAACCCGCTCCATCACCGACCGAGCTTCCGAAACAAGGCACCCTCGCCGGAACCATTTCCTGATTCTGAAGCCCCGCAACTCCCGCACCAGACGCCATGGCCGATGAGCCTCAGCGCCATCGCATCCGCATCGAGTGCCCGGAATGCGGAAACTCCCAGTTGGAGCCAGCGATGGTGGTCTCCACCCAATGCCGGAATTGCCGGGCAGGCATTGGCGTGATCGATGGTAAGGGTGTCGTGCGCAAAACCAGCACGGTGCACATCGCGAAGTATCCACCCGAGGCCATGCCCGAGCCACCTGCGGTGCCACCCACGCCATTGCCGACAGCCCCTCCGAAGCCCACCTTTCTGGAAACCCTCCAGCGCCTGCTTAACCCGCCGGCACCCCCACGCGAACTCAACTGCTTCGCCTGTCACCACCATTTCTCCGCCTCCGGCAACGCGCAATCAAGTCAATGCCCGAAGTGCTGCGGCTACCTGAGCCTTCTCGACCACGAAATCAACACCCTCCATGAACGCAGCATCAAAACCTGCGGTAATGTGGTCATCCGCAAAAATGGCATCTTCAACGCCGCCAGCCTCGCCTGCCACGACCTCACGCTCCTAGGCAGCATCCATTGCCCAGTCGTTTGCTCCGGCGACCTGATCATCCGCACACACGCAAAAATCAACTACCCGGTCCGCTGCCGCAACCTGATGGTGGAAAAAGGCTCACGCGTGGAATTTCTAGGCACAGTCCATGCGGAAACCGCCCGCATCCACGGCAATGTCCGCGGTCAACTCACCTGCACAGGCCAAGTCACACTCGAAAAACGCTCGCAATTTCACGGACTTGTCCGCACGACTTCGCTCGTGGTGCAATCCGGCGCCCACCACTTCGGCACTGTCGAAATCATTTCCGGGGACACCACCGCACCCCAAACAATCTAACAGTCCCGCCACCACCATGAGCTCACTCGACCTCAAGCAGGAAATCCTCGACCTCAAAAAATCACGCAACGCGGTCATCCTCGCCCACAACTACCAGTCGGCGGAAATCCAGGATGTGGCGGACTATGTCGGCGACTCGCTCGGCCTCGCCTATCATGCGAAGGAAACCAACGCCGATGTGATCGCATTCTGCGGCGTCCACTTCATGGCCGAAACCGCCAAGATCGTGAACCCGGAAAAAATCGTCGTCCTCCCCGACAAGGACGCCGGTTGTTCGCTCGAGCAATCATGCCCCGCCGAACAACTCGAAGCCTTTCTCAACGCCAACAAGGAAAAGAACTACTATGTCATCGCCTACATCAATTGCTCCGGCGCGGTGAAGGCACTCTGCGATGTGATCTGCACCTCGGGCAACGCGGTCAAAATCGTGAACAAGGCTCCCAAGGACCGCCCCATCCTTTTCGTGCCCGATGAAAACCTCGGCGCATGGGTCATGGAGCAAACCGGTCGCAAAATGGACCTCTGGAAAGGCAACTGCTATGTCCATGTCGAGTTTACCCGCGAGTCAATCCAGCGCATCAAATCGGAGTATCCCGACGCCCTCGTCGTCGCCCACCCGGAATGCACCCAAGCGGTCAGACTCCTCGCCGATGAAGTTTGCTCGACGGAAAAAATGGTCGACTACTGCAAAAACGCGCCGGTCAAAAACATCATCGTCGTCACCGAAAGCGGCATGCTCCACCGCCTGCGCAAGGAATGCCCGGATAAAAATCTCATCCCCGGCCCGACCGACCGTTGCGCCTGCGCCGACTGCCGCTACATGAAAATGAACACCCTCCAAAAACTCCGCGATTGCCTCGCCAACCTCTCCCCCCGCATCGAAATGGAAGAGTCCATCCGCAAACGCGCCGAAGCACCGCTGCTGCGCATGCTCGAACAATCGAAGGCCTAATTTTTCACCCACACCCACTCCCTACCATGTCTTGGCAAACCTACAACCAATCCATCCTCCGCCACCCGCAACTCGGCTTCTCACTCGACCTCTCTCTCATGGAGATCGGACCCGACTTCATCGCGGGCATGAAGCCAAAAATCAGCAAAGCCTTCGATGACATGAAGGCGCTTGAAGCCGGTGCCATCGCCAACCCCGATGAAAACCGCCGCGTCGGCCACTACTGGCTGCGCAATGCCGACCTCGCACCAACCCCCGAACTGCGCGAAGCGATCACCGCGCCACTCGCCGATCTGAAAAAATTCGCCGCCCAGGTTCACTCCGGCGCAATCACTTCACCTTCGGGTTCACCCTTCAAACAACTCCTCCTCATCGGCATCGGCGGCTCTGCACTTGGCCCGCAACTCGTCGCCGAAGCGCTCGGCACTCACGCCAAGCTGCCGATCTTTTTCTTCGACAACACCGACCCCGCCGGCATGGATGCAGTGCTGGAAAAAATCAAACCGCTCGGCCTTGCCAACACGCTCGTGCTGGTCATTTCAAAATCCGGCGGCACACCCGAAACCCGTAACGGCATGCTCGAAGCCGAAGCGGCTTGGAAGGCGGCAAAACTCCACTTCGGCAAGCACGCTGTCGCGGTCACTGGCATCGGCTCGAAGCTCCATCAATACGCCACCGCGCAAGGATTCATCACCAGCTTCCCGATGGAAGACTGGGTCGGCGGCCGCACCTCGCTGCTCTCAACCGTCGGCCTCGTGCCGGCCGCGCTGCAGGGCATCAATATCGATGAACTTCTCGCCGGTGCCGCCGCGATGGATAAGCAAACGCGCAAGACCGATGTAAAATCCAACGCCTCGATGCAACTCGCACTCGCATGGCATCACGCAACCAACGGCAAAGGTGAAAAAGACATGGTGGTCCTTCCCTATAAGGATTCGCTCGTGTTGTTTTCAAAGTACCTCCAGCAACTCGTCATGGAGTCGCTCGGCAAGGAACTCGATCTCGATGGCAAGGTCGTGAACCAAGGCATCGCGGTCTATGGAAACAAAGGCTCCACCGACCAACACGCCTATGTCCAACAACTGCGCGACGGCGTGAACAACTTTTTCGCGACCTTCATCGAGGTCCGCAAAGGCCGCGACGGACAAAGCATCGAAGTCGAGCCCGGCACCACCTCTGCCGATTACCTCCAAGGTTTCCTGCGAGGCACCCGCAAGGCCCTCCACGAATCCGGACGCAAGTCGCTCACGATCTCGATCCCGGAAGTCACCCCCTTCCAACTCGGCCTGCTCATCGCGCTCTTCGAACGCGCGGTCTCATTCTACGCCTCACTGGTAAACATCAACGCCTACCACCAACCAGGCGTGGAAGCGGGCAAAAAAGCCGCCGGCGTGTTTCTCGAAATCCTGAAAAATGTCCGCGCGAAACTGACCTCCTCGCCCCAAAACGCCGATCAAATCGCCGCCGCAATCAAGGCGGATGCCGAAGATGTCCACCACTGCCTCGTCCACCTCACCGCCAACGGTCAGGCAAAAGCCACACAAGGTGAAACCCCGGCACTCGATACCTTCACGGCATAAGCGTTTTACACACCATAGCGGTCGACAAAATCCTAGCCATCGGCCCCTCGCCTGTTAGATGTCGGAGTGCAACCCATGAACTCCTCATCCGACAAATCCGACATGGCCCTGTTCTGGGGCTGCTTCATTGCGCTCATCACCACCAGCTACGCCTTCATCAGCCGCATGATCCTTTGCGGCGGTGATTTCATCAGCGACTTCGGCCTCGACAAAGTCGCTGTCGGCGAACTCCAAGGCGCCGGCATCTGGCCCTTCGGCATGAGCATCATTTTGTTCAGCCTGTTCATCGACCGCATCGGCTACAAGACGGCGATGGTCTTTTCATTCGTGTCGTACCT
>JBIKIK010000090.1:0-6509 GCA_044361655.1 Luteolibacter sp.
GAGGCGAACCAATCAGGCGGCTCGCGGTAAATTTCTCCATGTACTCGGACATGTCGATTTGGATCAGCGAATCCGGATCGCCAAACATGAACTCGGCGAGGTTGCGCGCGAGGTAAGTTTTGCCGACACCAGTGGGTCCGAGGAAAAGGAACGATCCGATCGGACGGCGCGGATCCTTGAGGTCCGCACGCGAACGACGCAAGGCCTTGGAGATCGCGATCACTGCTTCGTTCTGACCGATGACGCGACCCTTGAGCTCGTCCTCCATCTTGAGAAGTTTTTCGGTTTCCTTTTCTTCCATGCGACGCAGCGGCACGCCGGTCCATTTGGAAACGACGGCCATGATGTCATCGTCGGTCACCGTCACGATCGTCTCTTCAGAGGTCGCGCGCCATGACTTGAGCGTGTCTTCGAGTTTCTTCTTCGCGGTTTTCTCGTCGTCACGCAAGGAGGCTGCGGTTTCAAAATTCTGTTCGGCAATCGCTGCGAGCTTGTCGCGGTTGATTTGATCGATTTTTTCTTCGAGTTGCTTGATTTCCGGCGGACGCGTCATCGTGCCAATGCGGGCACGGGCGCCGGCCTCGTCGAGCACATCGATCGCCTTATCGGGCAGGAAACGCGCGGTAAGATAGCGCGAGGTGAGCTTCACCGCCGCCTCGATCGCTTCGGGCGTGAACTTGGCCTTGTGGTGCGATTCGTATTTTTCTTGCAAGCCCTCAAGGATGCGGATCGTATCGGTGACCGATGGCTCATCGACCTTCACCTGTTGGAAGCGGCGCTCGAGCGCGGAGTCCTTTTCGATGTGCTTGCGGTACTCGTTGAGCGTGGTGGCACCGACGCATTGCAGCTCGGCGCGGCTGAGTGCCGGCTTGATGATGTTCGACGCGTCCATCGCCCCCTCGGCCGAGCCCGCACCGACGATCGTGTGAAGCTCGTCGATGAAGAGAATGATGTTCTTCACTTTGCGAATCTCATCCATCACCGCCTTGATCCGCTCCTCAAACTGACCACGGTATTTCGTACCGGCAACCATCAGCGCGAGGTCGAGCGTCACGACTTTTTTGTCGCGCAAAATTTCCGGCACATTGCCCGAGGCGATTTCCTGAGCAAGGCCCTCGACGATCGCCGTCTTGCCGACGCCCGCTTCACCGATCAGCACCGGATTGTTCTTGGTGCGACGGCAGAGAATTTGGATGACACGCTCGATTTCGCCCTGACGCCCGATCACCGGATCTAGCCCGCCCTCTTTGGCGACCTTGGTGAGGTCACGACCAAAGGCCTTGAGCGCGGGGGTCTTGGTTTTGCCCTCGCTTTCGGGACCGGCGGCTTGGACTTGGCCTTCATCCTCGAAGGGCCCATCGGCACCCTCGATGTCGTCGTCGTCATCATCGTCATCGTGATCCTCCGGCGAGAAATTCGGATCGATCTCGGCGAGGATTTCGTTGCGGGTGCGTTGGATATCGACATCGAGCCTGCGCAGCACGCGGGCGGCGACGCCCTCGCCTTCGCGCAGCAGTCCGAGCAGAAGATGCTCGGTGCCGACATACGAGTGATTGAGGGCCTTGGCTTCCTTGTTGGCGAGCGCGAGAACCTTCTTAACGCGTGGCGTGTAAGGGATGTTGCCAGCGGCTTTCTGCGGCGGACCCGAGCCCACCTCTTTTTCCACCTCCATGCGCACGGTATCCAGCTCGAGGCCCATGCGTTCGAGCACATTCACTGCGACCCCTTGGCCGAGTTTGATGAGCCCCAGCAGCAAGTGCTCGGTGCCGACATAGGAATGGTTGAAACGATCGGCCTCCTTGCGGGCAAGGGCCAGTACTTGTTGGGCGCGTGGTGTGAAGTTGTTCATGAGTCGCCTGGGTTGTTGATATCGGAAGAAGCCTCGGATTTTTCGTTTGTAAAATGATTATCAGGGGATTCGAGAGATTGCAAACGGGAGCGTACGATTTCCGCGCGGATGGTATCACGCTCTTCGGGGGGGAGCTTTCTTCCCGAATGAAGCTGAAGGTGGGCCGGCTGGATATCCATCAGTAACGAATCGCACAAAATGACCGTTTCTGCAGGAAAAAATCCAAGGGTCGCACCAAGCCGCAGCAATGAGAGGTGGTTCAGCGCCTCCTTGGAGTCGATCAGGTGCGCGTAGCGCAGCACCCCGTAAGCGCGGCCAATCTTGTCGGCGACCATGTCTGGGTCGTCTTCAAGCAGTTTTTCGCGCGCATTTTGCTCGTGGGTCGCCACCTGCGAGATCACGCGTTCAAGGCGGCGGATGATGGTTTCCTCGGACTCACCAAGCGTCGACTGATTGGAAATTTGATAAAGGTTACCGAGCGATTCGGTGCCCTCGCCATAGATACCGCGCACAGCGAGACCGATTTTGTTGACCGCCTGCAGCACCTGACCGATCTGGTCGCTGAGCACGAGTGCCGGCAGATGCAACATCGACGATGCACGCAATCCCGTGCCGAGGTTGGTCGGACACGCGGTGAGGTAACCAAGCTTCGGATCGAAGGCAAATTCCAGCGATTCCTCCAATTGGCTATCGAGCTCGGAAAGTGCCTGGAATGCAGGCCCAAGTTGCAAGCCCGGTCGGATCGCCTGCATCCGCAGATGATCCTCTTCGTTGAGCATGAAACTGAAAGTCTGGCGTCGCTCGATCACCGCGCCCGAGCCATCGGCCCGCGCGGCGTGCTCGCGCGAAATGAGATGACGCTCGACCAGCACCTGTTTCTGCACGGAGTTGAGACCGGAAAGTTCCTGCGAAAATGCATCCTTCATCGCCGGCAGTTCCTCCACCGCCGGTTTCATTTCCATCAAGGCCGCCGCACGCTGATCGCGCTTCGCCCAGCCGGGAAACGGATGACGCCGCAAATTCCGCGCCAAACGGATGCGCGAGGTGATCACCGCGCCATGCTGGCCCCTGCCGCCGGTCATCCAGTCTGCCGGATGCTTCACCAATGTCGAAAAGCGCATCATGATACCAAATTTTCGTTGAGTTGGCGGATCTCATCACGAATGCCCGCGGCTTCTTCGTAACTTTCAGCAGCGACGGCCTGATCCAACCTCGCCCGCAGTTCTTCGAGGCGTTGGCGCAGCACCTGACGCTCCATCAGACCGGCTGGCACCTTGCCCTGATGGCTCGGTCCCTTGTGCATGCCGCGGATCATCGGCGAAAGTTCTTCACGGAATGTCGTGTAACATTCGCTGCATCCAAGCCGGCGAACGCGGCGCAAATCCTCGAGCGTGAATCCACACGCCGGGCAGGTCCCATTACCAAGTGGCATCTGAATGGCCGTACCAGCGGCAATCGGTTTGCCCTCAGCCACACCACCACCCATCAAGAGATCGGCCAGCGAAAATCCCGTGGGGTCGGTCACGCCCCGCTCCTTGGCACACGAGTCGCAAAGGCACACCTTTTTCATCTGACCCTCCACCAGCTGGGTCAGAAAGACGGTCGCCTTGCTGTCGCAGAAATCACATTTCATCGGGTCATTCTCGAAGAGCGATGCGTGCCATGAAAGGGAAAATTTTCAAATCAGGAAATCGGCGTGCCGGTGGTGGTCGCAAGTTCTTGAAAACCAGCGAGAAAACGCTTGGTCCATTCGCCAGGCTTGCCAGTGCCAATCACCCGGCGGTCGAGCGCGACGACCGGAATCACCTCGGCTGCCGTGCCGGTGAGGAAACATTCGTCGGCGACGAAGACATCGTAGCGCGTGATCGAACGCTCAATGACCGGGATGCCAAGTTTCTCGGCGACCTCGATGATCACCGCACGCGTGATGCCATCAAGCGCGCCATCGCTGATCAATGGCGTGTAAAGTTTGCCGTTCTTGATGAGGAAAAGGTTGTCGCCCGTGCACTCGGCGACATAGCCCTGCTCGTTGAGCATGATCGCCTCAAGCGCATTGGCCTGGATCGCCTCGACCTTGGCCATGATGTTGTTGAGGTAGTTGAGCGACTTGACCTGTGGCATCAAGGCACCCGGAGCCGGACGACGCGTCGCGCAGGTGATGATCGAGAGACCTTTTTGGTAATGCTCGTCGGGGTAGAGCTTGATCGTCGATGCGATGATGAACATCGATGGCTTTTCGCAAAGGTAGGGATTCAAGCCCAGCTCCCCTGCTCCGCGCGTCACGACGAGGCGGATGTAACCGTCAGTCAAACCATTGGCCGCCACCGTTTCACAAGTAAACTTGCAGACCTCTTCCTGCGTCCATGGCATGTCGATCACGATCGCACGCGCCGAATCAAACAAGCGCCGGATGTGTTCCTCGAGTCGAAAGACCCTGCCATTGTAAAACCGGATGCCCTCAAACACGCCGTCGCCATAAAGCAGGCCGTGATCGAAGACCGAAATCTTCGCCTGTGATTCATCCACCAATTCGCCGTCGAGCCAGATTTTCATGTGTGTGCGCACCCAAGTTAGGTGGCAGGCCCACGCTGGCAAGCGGAAGATGGAAAAGGTTTTCGAGCCCGATTCTTTCTGGCTCAGCGAATTCTTTCAGCTTTTTTTGCCATCCAGCTGGTGCCAAGTTGTTTGTCGCAATGACTATCCGCAAAACAATCGCAACTCCGGACTTCACTCACCGCTTTACATGCGGTTGAATCAATCCGCCCACACCATGCCTGAAAATTTCTACCAACAGGCCACCTCAGCGCCCGCGACAAACTTCGATGTTTCGCTGCGTCCGCCGGCATTTTCCGAGTTCATCGGCCAGGAAAAGGTCAAGGACCGCCTGCTGCTGATGCTCGAGGCGGCTAAGCAACGCGGCGATGTGCTCGACCATGTGCTGCTTTCCGGTCCACCCGGCCTCGGCAAAACCACGCTCGCAAATCTCATCGCCAAAGCCGCAGGTACCCAACTCCACACCACCTCCGGCCCGCAAATCGAAAAGGCCGGCGACCTCGCAGGCGTGCTCACCAACATCCAAAAGGGCGATGTGCTCTTCATCGATGAAATCCACCGCCTGCACCCTGCGATCGAGGAATACCTATACCCGGCGATGGAGGACTTCCGCCTCGACATCATCATCGATTCGGGTCCATCCGCGCGATCGATCCAGATCAACCTGCCACGCTTCACACTGGTCGGTGCCACCACCCGCTCGGGCATGCTCACCGCGCCGCTGCGCTCGCGCTTTGGGCTCGTGAACCGCCTCGATTACTACACGCATGGTGAGCTGGCACAAATCATCGAACGCTCAGCCGGTTTGCTCGATGTGCCGATCGAATCAGCCGGAGCTCTCGAAGTCGCATCACGCTCGCGCGGCACCCCGCGCGTGGCCAACGCCCTGCTGCGTTGGGTGCGCGACTTCGCACAAGTCCGCGGCGAAGGTACCATCACAGGAGAAATCGCCGATGCGGCGCTAGCGATGATCGAGATCGATTCGCAAGGGCTCGACGAAATGGACAAGCGCCTGCTCGAGGTGTTGATCTACAAATTCAGCGGCGGCCCGGTCGGCCTCAACTCGCTGGCCGTCGCCGTCGGCGAAGACTCAGCAACCATCGAGGAAGTGCACGAACCTTTTCTCATCATGCAAGGTTACCTCATGCGCACCCCACGCGGTCGCATGGCAATGCCTGCGGCATACGAAAAACTTGGCATTCCGGCACCACCCGCAATCAACCCCGATGCGCCGCAACGCGAGCTGTTTTGAAAATTAAGGATTTTCGCGTTCGCGTACGCACCAATCCATGACATCTTGACATGAAGCAAATGAACAAAACCGTTCAGGACATTATCGCCAACTGCCGCAAAGCAGGACTGCGACGCACAAAGGCACTTGAGGAACTTATCAGCACGCTGCTGGAAAGTGGTCGCCCAATGACATTGGCCGAGCTCGCCACATCGCCGCGACTGAGTTCGCAGTGCGACAAAGCCACGGTTTTTCGCCTGCTGCAACGCCTCGCCGGACACGGCATCGTTCGCCGCCTCGGCCTTCACGAACGCGCTGCCTACTTCGCGCTGCAGATCCCCGGAAAACACAGCGACTATTTGATCTGTACCTCATGCGGTACGATCGAACCGGTCAAAGCCCCCTGCCCCGTCCACGAACTCGAAGACGAAATCCGCAAAAAAACCGGATTCCAAAACCTCTATCACGAACTCGAGTTTTTCGGCGTCTGCCCGAAATGCGCGTGACACAAGCATCGCGATGAAACTCGATATTCGGCGTTCGTCCGATCGCGGTCATGCCAATCATGGCTGGCTCGATTCACACCACAGTTTCAGTTTTGCGGACTACTACGATCCGAAGCACATGGGCTTCCGTAGCCTGCGCGTGATCAATGAAGACCGCGTCGCGCCAGGCGGCGGATTTCCAAATCATCCGCACCGGAACATGGAGATCTTTAGCTATGTAATCGATGGCACGCTCGAACACAAAGACAGCATGGGCAATGGCCGCAGACTCATGCCTGGCCAAATCCAACTAATGAGCGCCGGCACGGGTGTGACCCATTCGGAGTTCAACCCCTCCACCACCGAAACCGTTCACTTTTTACAAATCTGG
>JBIKIK010000091.1:0-6486 GCA_044361655.1 Luteolibacter sp.
CCACCACATCGTAACCGGTCGCACCCGCGCTGAGTTTGGAGTGCATCGACTCGTTGGAATCAAAGGTATCGATCACCAGACGGCAGCTCTGAGACTGTTCGAATTCGGCAACCAGCTCGGGATCGATGTAGTCCGCCCAGCTGTAAATTTTCAGCTCAGGCAGCTTGCCTTTGCCGCAGCTGGTGAAAAATCCCGCGGCGAGCGCGGCTGATGAGGTGGTGATGAATGTACGGCGCTTGATTTTCATGACCCGCCACATCAACCACAAATGTGGCGTTTTGCCCATCGGAAACTTGTTGCTCCAAAGTCCCACCCGACTCCTCACCAAGCTTGCGATGCTGCCGATCGCCGCTAGGTTTGCTTTCATGAATCAACCCACGGAAACAGGTCGCGCGCGCAAATCCGGCATCACATGGCAGGCAAAGCTTGCTATCGCCATCGTCTGCACCGCATTGCTGGCAAGCGGCATCTTCTACGGCCTCATCCGCAACTACCTGCACGGCGACGCCTTTCGCAGATTGCTCTCGGAAAAAGCCAGCAAAGCGCTCGGCACCGAGGGCGAATTCGGTGCCTTTCGCTGGGACGGCCTCGCCCTCGAAAGCGCCAGCTTCACCGCCAACGGCAGCGGGCCGCTGCGCGCATTGCAAATGGACGGACTCCGCACCGAGATCGGCCTCGGTGGATTGAAAAATGGAGTCTGGGAAATCACCGGATCCAAAGTCCAC
This sequence comes from Luteolibacter sp., assembly GCA_044361655.1. GTDB lineage: Bacteria > Verrucomicrobiota > Verrucomicrobiia > Verrucomicrobiales > Akkermansiaceae > Luteolibacter. The sequence goes on from JBIKIK010000091.1 coordinate 726, forward strand.
CGCCTCGAAACGACCCTCGATTTCACGCAGGCCAAAACAGAACCAGCCGCAACGAAGACTGAGTTGCCTTCGACCACAGCCGCACCAAGCAGGCCTGCCCCCACACCAAGTCGCAGCTGGCTGCCCCGCGAAGTAAAATTCGACGGACTGCAAATCGCCGATGCCACGATCAACGCGAAGTTCGGGGACAAGCAACTCATCGCCAGTCAGCTCCGCGCCGATCTGAAATCATTCGGCCGCCAAGGCCACGCTGTCGACCTCAGCGGCGGCACCCTCGAGTTGCTTGGAAAAAATTTCCCGTCGGCAAAGATCGATCGCATTCGACTGAAACATCAAGATGAACGGCTCTTTCTCGATCAAGTGCAACTTAGCGCCTGGGACAATGCACGGCTCGAAGCCAGCGGCGAAATTGATCGCAACAGCGACCGGCATTCGATCGATGGAAGCATCAGCGGTGTGAAATGCTCGGATGTGCTGAGCGGTGATTGGGTCAAGCGCCTCAGCGGCGAACTCGAGACCACATTCTCCTACCACAACCACTCGGGGCCCACCCTCGCCAACGGCAAGCTCGTGCTAAAGAATGGCAATCTCACAGCATTCCCCGCTCTCGATGCGCTCGCAACATTTTCCAACACCCAACGCTTTCGATCACTCGCCTTCAACGATGCCCACAGTGACTGGCAATGGCAGGATGGTCGCCTCACCCTCGACAATCTCGTAATCGCCAGCGATGGCGCGATTCGCGCCGAAGGCAAGATCACCATCGATGGCGAAAACCTCGACGGTCAGCTGAACATCGGCCTGCCATCCGAAGTCCTCGCCAAACTCCCCGGCGCCGCCAGCGATGTCTTCACCGTCGACGAGCGCGGCATGCGCTGGGCACCGGTGCGCATCACCGGCACAACCAACAAGCCAAAGGAAGACTTGAGCGGACGCCTCATCAGCGCCGCCACAACGCGCATTCTCGGCAAGTTGCAGCAAAGCATTCCGGCCACTGGAGAAAATGCCGCCGGCACCGCCGAAGAAATCATCAACGCCGAAAAACCCGTCGAAAAGGGCGTCGAAGCGATTTTGAACAACAGCAAAAGCGCCCGCAAACTCCTGAATGGTTTGCTGCAAAGCATCCCGGCCAAAGAATGAATTTTTTCCGTAAAACACGGGGATGGCGCGTTTCTATCTCACGAATCGGTAGTTTGTTTGAATAAATTTCACGAAAAAGCGGTTCAACTGGCGGCTGGCACGACAGCCAAAAACCCCGCCTGTTTGAGTGAAACCGCTTCATATCCATACCCGGCATCACTGCCGCCCGGCCTTTTCGCTGGTCGAGTTATCCGTGGTGATCGCCATCCTTCTCACGCTCGCCACCGCCGGTGCGCAGCTGCTCGGCCACACCGAAATCCAAACCCGCAAAGCTGGCACCGAGCTTCTCACTAGCCTCATCGAACAGGCTCGCATCACGGCGATCACTTCGCGCCGACATGTGATACTCGCCATCGCCGAGCCCGGTGACATCGCCAACACTGACGAACGCTGCCGCCTCGGGATTTTCAAAGTCGATTCATGGCCGGATCCCTTCGATGGAGAAATCAGCAAGGCGGTTCAAAAGGGCCGCTGGCGCGCGCTCGAAGCCGGCCTCACGATCAGCGGCGGCAATCTCGATGGCCTCGACAACCCGCTCGACGCACCGGAGATCGCACTTCAATACGGCAGCGAATCCAAGCCGCGCAGCGCAAAAGTCCACGCCATCGCTTTCAACCCGCGCGGCAGCATCATCCTTCCAGCAAGCGCGAACCCGGTCTTGATGCGCGTCGCCGCCGGCAGCTACCGCGATGGCAAAGCCATTCCACGCCATAACGGGAAAAACGGCACAGTCGCCGAACAAAAAATCAAGGTCGGCCGCGTCACCGCACGACCCTACCGCATTAAAGAATGAAAATCGCACCGGCAAATATTTCCCGCCACTCTGGCTCAACACTAGTTGAGTCGAGCATTGCCATGGGTGTTCTCGCACTCGCGGTTCCGCTGGTCTTCGGCAGCATGGCCGAGGCAGGAAAAAGCGGCGCATCGGCCGAAGCGGAAACTCGCAGCGCATGGATCATTCCCGCCTGCCTCCAAGAAATCGAAAACTCGAGAGCCGGCAAACCGCAGTACTTCACCGCCACTGAAACCGGTCAGACTTTTCCACCGGAAAACGAAATCTGGGCACTCGCATTTTCCAATGAAGGATCAACCGTCAATAAAATCACTATCGCCCAATACGACAGCGGAGTCAAAAACCTCGAGGGCAAAGCAATCAGCCATCTTGCAAAGATCAGCGCCACCAAGCAGCAGGAAAATGATGACATGCTAGATCTTCGCATCACGCTCGAATACCCGGCCACCGCGCCTGTCGGCAAACGCAGGACGCTTGATTTCCACTCGCGCATCCCATGAAGCTGCCATCATCACGCCGTGGTTTCTCGCTGGTGGAACTGAGCTGCTCGATGGGCGTCGGATCGATTGTCCTCCTGCTCGCCGCATCGATGCTCGGAAGCTCGGGCGATGGATACCAAAAAATCAGCAGCAACATCGCCAACGCACGCGAAGCACGCGCGATCATCGGCCAGCTGAAATCGGATCTCACGGCAGCGAAATTTCATCCATCGCAAATCATCGAAACCCCGCCGTCATCGCGCCCGTCGCACCGTCTTGGGTTTCTCTCACTCCAAGCCCCGCAGGCGCAATCCGAGCAAGGGCGCATCGGCGACCTCTGCGCAGTGAATTACTACCTCGCCGATCTCCAACTCGGCGAACAAACCGTGCGCCGCCTCATGCGAGGCATGCGCGACAGCGCCGAAACCTACGCCGCACTCAAAACTCAATCGACCGACTCGCTGTTTGAAAAACAATCCGAACGCGACGAGCCGATCGGCTTCGGTGTGGTTTCATTCGAAGTGCAAGCAAAGACGAGAGACGCCGCGGGCCAATGGATTGATTGGAGCTCCAACGCGACCAGCCCAAGCACCGCACCCGAGGCCCTCGCGCTGCGCCTCGTAATCGCAAGCCAAAGCCTCTGCGCAAAACTCAAATCCAGCGATGACTGGGCCGGCACCGGTGCCAACAGCAAGTTTCTCGGTAACCCGGAAGATGCGGCAACGCACCCGAATCTGGAAATCCACGAAATGTTCATTCGCTTCGGCAATCATGAATCGCTCTGAAAAAACCACGCCTCGCGCGCATGCTTCGGGCTTCACGCTGGTTGTCGTCCTAGTGGTGGCCGCCGCATTGCTGATCGCCGCAATCGGCAGTCTCGCAGTCAGCGGTATCGAACGCGGCACATCACGCGCGTCTGTCGATCAACAACGCGCGGAACTCGCAGCACGCGCAGGCTTTGAAGAGCTGCGCGGCATTTTCGCCAAAGAGGCAGGCAACGACGATTTCCTCATCTTGCAATCCAGCCTTGCCGATCCGATCGCCCCCAATCGTAAATCCGCGCCACACCTCTTCCTCGCACGCGGCAAGGCCACACCGAATGGCCATGATTATCGCTACATTCCGCTCTTCAGCACCAACAGCATGCCGGAAGAAACACCTCTCGCTGCGCCTGCGATCGAATCACTCGTCACGGCCAACGAAAATCAACGCATCGACTTCGCCACCCTGCCCTACCTCGACAAAGCCCGTGCCGCGTGGCTCTACCTCAAGGATGATAAAAACCGGCCTGTCGCACGCTACGCTTACTGGGTCGAAGACCTTCAGGGGAAAATCGACGCGGGCAGCGCCGGTAATGACAATGGTCCCGCAGAATCTCACCAACGCGCCGCATGGCCATTTCCCGCACCCGGCCTCAACCCACAAGCACTCTCGGATGATCAAGCGCCGCTCAATCAAATCGCGCTCTATGCGATCGACCCAAACACAACCGAAGACGCACAAGGCAACATCGCGAAGTCGATCCTGAAAAATCGCGCGATACTCATCACGCCCGATTCCTGCATCGCCGCTGCCGATATTCCGACGCCGATCCAACGCGGTGCCGATGGTCATCAACTCGATGCCGCCGCTCGCGCGGTCGAGGAAAACTTGAGCGCCGATCTCCGCTCCTACGAAGAGCAACCGATCATTCCCTTTGCCGAGGGCATCGATCCATCCGCCGCCGGAACACCAAAAACCAATCTCAACCAACTGCTCGCCAAGGATGCCAACACAGCCATCGATGAAATGGCCGAGCACATCAAAAAATCACTGCCCGAATTCGATCAACGCAAAGGCGGATTCCCCGATGACTACCTGCGCACACTTGCCGCCAACGCCATCGACTACGCCGATGCCGACACCGATCCATCGGTGTCGGCCAGCCGCTACCGCGGACTCGATGCATGCCCGCTCGTCAGCGAATTTCTGATGCGCTTTCGCTGGGAAAATGCACTCACGGAAAATGGCCGCAAGTACCTGGTGCTGTCGGTTTCGACCTATGTCGAACTCTGGAACATGTGCAATCAAACGGTCAGCGGCAACGCGGAGGTTTCTTATGAAACGGCCTACAAATTCCCGCTCGGCGCGAACCCGGAAGTTTCGCTTGCCGATCTTTCGAATGCCACTCCCACGCCCGCCGAAAGCGATGGCCGCCGCTGGTTTCCGCCGATCGCCGTCACGCTCAAGCCCAACGAATACCGCGTGATCACCTGCGGCACGATCACTTACAAAATCGACGCCGGCCCGTCCTCGGTTTTCATTCCGAGCCCACTCGTGCTGGAAGGCGAAACCTTCGGCACATCGGGCGCCGGGTACCGCTTAAAGTGGAATGGCAAAATCGTCGACCAATCACGCGGCGGACTTCACCGCAACAACTGCAGCCTTCACTTTCCTAAAGACACCGCCACGCAACCGCGCCAACGCGTGCGCGCCACCATTCCCTCACACTCGCACACCCGCGGTGGCATCTACTGCAACAATATGGGCGACCCACGCATGGCGTTTTACAATCAAGCCCCGCAAGACGCCAACACCTACCCGGAAAACTACAGCCCGAACCGCCGCAATGTCCGTTGGGGCACGGCCTACAACAAGGACAGCGCCGAAAAACCCAAAGTGCACGGGCGTGTGATGCCATCGGAGTGGCCCGATGGCGGACACAATTCGAGCTACGAAAACAACAACTTTTACACCGCCGACGAACGCATCCATCCGGATGATCCGCGCTTCTTTCCCAATGCAACATCGGTCCTTCGTAACCCGGAAGCTGCAGAAGCGCCGATGCGGATTTCAAACCTCGGCAGGTTCCACAGCGTCACCGAGCTGGGCCGCATATACGATCCCCTCATGTGGAAAACCTCAATGCCCTCAGCGGCGAATTTGCCGTGGGGCGACGTGGAAAACACCAGCGAATCAAGCGGCGATTACGGCGGCGGCAACACGCTGCGCATTGGCCGGGCCGATCATCCGCGCTTCGCTTCCGCACCCGGCCTGGACGCCCATCGTCTGCTCGACCTTTTCCACACGGGCATTTCCACTTCCAACGATGCAGCCAAACGCGAAGGCCCCACCACTCTCGTCGCCGGACATGTGAACCTCAACACCGCCACGCGCGATGTCCTGCGAGCCCTCGCAGTCGGAGCGATGACCATGGACCCAAAAATATCGGCACGAACATCAGAAACCCACAGCACACCCAACCTCATGGCTCCTCCGGTAATCCCACTGAACCTCACGCCTCAAGAAATCAGCAACCACGCCAATCAAATCGCCGATGCGATCCTGCTCGCGAGAAAAAACAAACCTT
>JBIKIK010000092.1:0-6467 GCA_044361655.1 Luteolibacter sp.
GAGTTTTTGGACCGCAAGTTGCGGGTTGAGTTGCAGGTCGACCGCCGCGATTCGAGCTTGCGGCTTATGCTTGATGGCAAGGCTGAGGGTGAGTTCAAGGATCCGGTTGGTTCGGTGCCTGCGGGTGGTGGCATTGCCATGGTGAGTCAGGCATCGGATGGTGTGGTGCAATCGCTTCGCGGGATCGCGGTGCGTGAAAGTGATGCCACTCCGCAACGGCATCGTGCCGAGCGGCGAGTTGCTGTGAATCGCGACGGCGTGATCACGCGCAAGGATGAGCGATGGACGGGTGAGCTGGTGGGGATCGCCGCAACAAACGCCGGGCGGGTTTTGAGTTTCAAGAGCGACTTCGGTGATAAGTTGGTCGAGTTGCCCGAGGCCGATGTTTCGATGGTGTTTTTTCCGCAGTCGATTGATGACTCCGCACTTGCGTCGGAGGTTTCTTATCTGTTGCGCGTTGCCGGTGGTGGGGTTTTGCGCATCGCATCGTGTCGATTTGCAGAAGATGTCGCGATCGTGAATCATCCCTTGCTCGGGTCGCTCAATCTCGGACGCGAAAAATTGCGAGTGATCGAAAAGGCTGTTTCGAAAGAAAACAAAGCAGGCGAATGAAGGTGATTTTCCATATCGCACATGCCGCGCTGGCGAATGCCATGCGTTTGGTGATGCTTGGTTTGTTCATCGCTGGCGGCATGCGTGTGATGGCGGCCGATGCGGAGATCCGTTTTGCCAATGAGGACCGCCTCACTGGATCGCTCGAGTCGATGGCGGTCGATCACTTGATGTGGAATTCGCCGGCATTGGAAAAAGCAGCGCCTTTCCAACTTTCAAAAATCGTCGAGCTGCGTTTGCCCGGCAATCCCGCGCCGGGGCCGGCTGACTGCGAGTTGGTGCTCGATCTGAGCAATGGCGATGTCGCGCGAGGGAAGTTGGCGACGGTGAACGAGCGGGCAGTGGTGCTCGATACGGCATTTGGTGGCCGCATGGAATTCGATCGCGCGATGATCGCCGCCGCGCGCATCGAGGCAACGAGCGAGGTGTTGTATCGCGGGCCGACAGGGATGGACGGTTGGCGCCAGAGCGGTGAAAAAGAGGTGTGGAGTTACGAGCGAACCGCATTCCGCAGCATAGGTATTGGTGGCATTGGTCGTGATGATCTTTTGCCTGAAGCATGTTCGGTTTCGTTCAATGTTGAGTGGAAGGGTGATTCCTGCGGTATGAAGGTTTTCATTTTTTCCAATGATGCGGGTGCTGACTCGACGGACACTGGCTATGAACTGATGATTCAACGCGGAAGCTATCGGCTCCGAAAATGCGCGACGCAGAATTTTCTCGGAAGTGGCAACTCGCAGTTGCTGATGGTGGCGAACAAGGCGCGCTTTGAAATTCGTGCGAGCCAGCTTACGGGGACCATTTGTTTGCTGATCAACGAGCGGCTTTGCGAGGTGTGGACGGATCCTGATTTCAAAAAGAACGAGTTTGGCAGCGGGTTGCAATTTTTCTCGATGAGTGATCAGGCGCAAAAGCTTTCCGACATTCGTGTGGGCAAGTGGGATGGAGTGGTCGAGGGTGTGCCGGAAGGGCGTGGGGGGATTGCGTTGCGGGTGCCGGGCGGGTGGGATTCGGCCAAGGGGGCTGCGACGGCGGATGCCGCGAAGGATGGAATGCGATTGGCGAATGGCGATTTTGTGTCGGGCGAGTTGGTGGCGGTCGATGATGGAATCGTCACGGTAAAGTCCGGGCTTGGTGAAGTGAAGTTGCCCGTCGATCGCTTGCGAACGCTGTCGCTCAAGGCATTGAATTCCGAACGGGCGATCCGCCGCAATGGCGACATCCGGCTTTACACCAAGAACGGCTCGCGATTGGTGATGCGCCTTGAGGCGGTCGAGCAAGGGCGGCTGATCGGATCGAGCCAGAACTTTGGCCAAGCGCCGATCGTCATGGACGCGGTCGAGCGGATTGAGTTTAACATTTACGATCAGGCGCTCGAGTCGATGCGGGCGAAAAGCGATTGGTGAGCGAACTGCGGGCGCGGTGGCTTTTTGGGAAATCCGCTTGATTTGGCCGGTAAAGGGCCGCACAGTGGCCACCACCAAGGCGGCTTGGCGGAATTGGTAGACGCGCTCGACTCAAAATCGAGTTCCAACGAGTGTGGGTTCGAGTCCCACAGCCGCTACTTCCCGTTTTACGCGGGCGCCGGGTTTCACGCATCATTCGGCATGTCTCAACCGCGTATCATCGGAATCATCGCAGGCAGCGGGGTCTATCCCGCGATATTCATCGCCGCGGCGCGACGCCAGTGCCTGGGGGTGAAGCTGGTGGTGGCCGCGTTTCATGGTGAGACCGATCCTCAGATTGCCGATCAGGCCGATGCCGCTGAGTGGTTCCGCGTCGCGCAGCTCGGAAAAATGATCCGCTTTTTTCGCAGTGAGGGCGTGACCGAGGCGGTGATGATGGGTCAGATCTCGCCGAAGAATCTTTTTGATCTGCGACCTGACTTGCGGGTCTTGCTGATCCTTGCCCGCGTGAAGGAGCGTAATGCGGAAACGCTGTTTGGTGCGATCGCCGACGAGCTTGGCAAGGAAGGCATTGAGGTGCTTTCGGCGACGACCTTTCTCGATGACCACTTGCCTGCGGTGGGTCATGTGTGCGGCCCTACATTTGGCAAGCGTCAGCTCGCGGATGCCGATTTCGGATTTCGAATTGCCAAGGAAACCAGCGCGCATGACATCGGCCAAAGTGTCGTCGTACGCCACGGCACGGTACTTGCGGTCGAGGCGTTTGAAGGCACCAATGCCTGCATCCGTCGCGGTGGCGAGCTCGGGCGCGGCAAGGATGTGATGCTCGTGAAAGTGTCCAAACCGAATCAGGATTTCCGTTTCGATGTGCCGGTCGTCGGGCCGCAAACGCTCGAGACCTGCGCGGCAGCCGGCGTGAGGGGCATCACCATCGAGGCCAAGCGCACACTGCTTTTGGAAAAGGAAAAAGTCGCCGAGCTCTGCGCCAAGCATCAGATCGGAATCCACGCGCTGGATGCCGCGGGTGGGGCCGGGCGGTAATTTCCCGCTTTCATCGCCGATTCGATGGTTCAGGATAGTTCTTGATGATGCGACGCAAGGAGATTGTGCAGACTCGGTATCAGGCATTGGAGATTTGGAATTCTGATCGGGCGACTGAGTTCCGGGTAGCGGGGGCGGTGCATGCGTTTTATCATCGTGATCGGTTTTTGACGGGCTTGGCATGGGACATGATTGCGGCATCTGCCTTGATGGGTGTGGCGCATCCGCCGCGGTCGGTGTTGATGTTGGGATTGGCTGGTGGCACGGCGTTTCGCGTGTTGCGACATTTGTTGCCGGATTGCGAATTGGTGGCGGTGGACATTGATGCGGAGATTGTTGACTTGGCGCGTGAGCACATGGACTTGGATGCCTTGCGCATCGAGGTGATTCATGCGGACGCCTACGTGTGGTTGGCGAAGAATCGGCGGAAGTTTGATGTGGTGATTGATGACATTTACCTAGCGGGAAAGACCGATGTGTTTCGGCCGCAGTCGTGGGATGGGGTCTTGATGGGGTATTTGCGGCGGGCGATGACGCCGTGCGGTGTCTTGGCAGTGAATTTGGTGACGGGGGCGGGTCACCGCGCGATGCAGGTGGCTACGCGGCGGGTCTTGCGCGCGGAATTTGGCGAAGTGCGCGCGATTCGGTCCGAAGAGGCGATGAACGAGGTCCTGGTGGCGGGCGAGGCGGTGGCCGGTCGGCGGCGTTTGCGCGAGTACGGTGAAATGTTTCCGGACCGCAGGGACCGGGCTTACTGGAATCGATTGGAGCTGCGGCGGCTCACATGATGGCGTGATTTTCGCATTTCGCTTGCCACCGTTTGGGGGAAGCCCCACAAAAGCGCCCGCTTGTCCGGAACGGAGGGTGCATAGAGCGTCGTTCCAACCGGACCGGTGCACACATACCCATTCTCGACTCCCTATGGACAGCATCTCATCCCGCATCGCAAAAGTTTCTCCGTCCCTCACTTTGGCCGTCACCGCGCAGGCCAAGGCCATGATCGCCAAAGGCGAGGAAGTTTACGCGCTCGCCGGTGGCGAACCGGAGGTTGATACCCCTGAGTTCATCAAACAGGCCGCGATCAAGGCCCTCAACGAAGGTCGCACCAAGTACACCCCCGCCGGCGGGATTCCCGAACTGCGCGAGGCACTTTCGGCCAAGTTTCTCAAGGACAACAACCTCAACTACGCTGCCAATCAGATTTGCGTGACTGCTGGCGCAAAAATGGCCTGCTTCAATGCCATTCTTGCGGTGGTTGAAGAGGGTGACGAGGTCATCATCCCTACGCCGTACTGGGTTTCCTATCCCGAGATGGTTCGTCTTGCCGGTGGTGTGCCGGTTTTGGTCGAGACCAAGGAATCGACCGGCTGGAAGATGACCCCCGAGCAGTTTGAAGACGCGATGACCCCGGCGACCAAGATGGTGATCATCAACTCGCCCGGCAATCCGACCGGTGCGGTGTACACCGCCGACGAGCTTCGCGCGCTGGGTGAAATCGCACTCGGCGAGGACATCGTGATCCTCTCGGATGAAATTTATGAAAAGCTCGTGTACGGCGAGAGCAAGCATGTCTCGATCGCGTCGCTCAGCGATGAGCTCTACAACCTCACCATCACGGTCAACGGCTTTTCCAAGGCCTATTCCATGACCGGCTGGCGTTTGGGTTATACCGCCGCTCCAAAGCCATTGGCCGATGCGATCGACAAGATTCAGAACCACACGATTTCCAACGCGAGCAGCTTCTCGCAATACGGCGCGCTGGCTGCGCTTGAAGGCGATCAGTCCTTCATCGAAGACCTTCGTGGCGAGTACGATGTGAAGCGTCAGTTCATGTTTGCGCGCTTGAAGGCGATTCCAAACATTCGCGTCGTTGAGCCGCAGGGTGCGTTTTATTTCTTTGTGTACACCGGCGGCATGCAGCTCAAGTCGGTGAACCTTTGCGACAAACTTCTTTCGCGCTACAAGGTGGCTGCCGTGCCGGGCATTGCGTTCGGATATGACGAAGGCATCCGCCTGAGCTACTGCACGACGCTCGACATTTTGAATGAAGGCCTGACCCGCTTCGAGCAGTTCTGCCGCGAGCATTGAGCCGAGCGCTCACGCGAAATTCACAGGACGCCGGCCTTCAACGGGTCGGCGTCCTTTTTTTTGCGCTCAGCCTTCGGCGGCTTTGGCGATGCGCAGGAGTTTGGCTTCCTCGAGGTGGGGGGCGAGGATTTGGAGGCCGACGGGGAGGTTCTTTGCGCCATCGAAATCCGTGGTGCCGCAGGGCACGGAAATGCCGGGGATGCCGGCGAGGTTGGCGGAGAGCGTGAAGATGTCGGAGAGGTATTCGTGGAGTGGGTCGGCGGCGCCGGCACCAATTTTGCGTGCGGGGCTTGGTGCGACAGGCGAGATGATCGCGTCGACTTTTTGAAAGGCGTTTTCGAAATCCTGGCGGATGAGCGTGCGGACTTTTTGGGCGCGGCCGTAATACGCATCGTAGTAGCCTGAGGACAGCACGTGGGTGCCGAGGATGATGCGGCGTTTCACTTCGGGGCCAAATCCTTCTTCGCGCGACTTGCAGTAAAGGTCGGCGATGTCGGCCGGTTGCTTGGTGCGGTGGCCGTAGCGGATGCCATCGAAACGGGAGAGGTTCGATGACGCTTCGGCGGGTGCGATGATGTAGTAGGTGGCGACCGCGTGTTCGGTGTGGGGCAGCGAGATGTCGACAATTTCCGCGCCGAGGTCGCGAAGTTTGGCGATGGATTTTTCCACGGTGTGTCTCACGCCCGGATCAATGCCGTCGCCGAAGTATTCGCGCGGCAGGCCGAGCTTCATGCCTTTTACGCCATCGTGCAGTGTGGCGAGGTAATCCGGCACCGGGACATCGAGCGAGGTCGAGTCGAGAGGGTCGAATCCGGCGATCGCTTGCAGGATCATCGCCGCGTCTTCGACGGATTGCGTGAGGGGTCCGATCTGGTCGAGTGAAGAGGCGAAGGCGACAAGCCCGTAGCGTGAGACGCGGCCGTAGGACGGCTTGAGTCCGACCACGCCGCAGTGCGAAGCCGGTTGGCGGATTGAGCCACCGGTGTCGGTACCGAGGGTGGCGATGGCGGTGCGATCGGCCACGGCGGCTGCGGAGCCACCGGATGAGCCACCGGGAATGCGGGAGTGGTCGTGGGGGTTGCGGGTCGTTTGAAGCGCGGAATTTTCCGTCGCCGAGCCCATGGCGAATTCGTCCATGTTGAGGCGGCCGAAAGGAATCGCACCGGCGGCGCGGAGTTTGCGGATGACGGTTGCGTCGTAGGGTGAGAGGTAATTTTCGGCGAGGAACTTTGATCCGCAGGTGCAGGGTTGGCCGAGCACATTGATGTTGTCCTTGATGCCGATCGGGATGCCGCCGAGTGGCAATGTGAGATCTGCCTT
>JBIKIK010000093.1:0-6454 GCA_044361655.1 Luteolibacter sp.
ATGAGCACCGCATCGCCGCGCTTGTTGGCGAGGGCGACGCGATCATCGAGTTCGATGAAGTGGTCGTGATCGCGCAGCAGGATGGTTTTGTATCCGCCGAGTTCGGCTTTAATGCGTTTGGCCATGTCGAGGGTGAGATCCTTTTCCTTTTGGCAGGTATGGGGGCTGATGGCGCCCGGGTCCTTGCCGCCGTGGCCGGCATCGATGATGACGGTTTTGAAATTTTTTGGTCCGGGGCGGTGACCCCAGTAGTCGCGGCCGGAAGACGAGGATGTGTCCGTGGCGCATGAAGTGATGAAGAGGGCGATGATTGGAAAGCAGGTGGTGAGTTTGAATGTGAGGCGCATTGGTTAGGGGATTTATGATTTTCGGTTGAAATGAAATTCCAGTTGGTCGTTGCCGTTGGCGGACCATGCTTCGATGCCGAGTGCGCGAAGTTCGGCGGCGAACTCACGGGTGTAGCCGTGGATGGTGATGACGCGTTTGGGGCGTACGGATTCGACGCAGTGCATGAGACCGGGGTGGTCGGCGTGATCGGAAAAAGGGATGACCTCATCAACGCCGTAGCGAAATTTTGCGCCGGGTTGCAGTGCCCATCCGCTGAGCATCGCGGTGCGTTTGGCTTTGAGGCCGAGGAGTTTTTTTGAGCGCATCACATGCGGTGGTGCTATGATGACATGGCCTTCGGGCGCGTGTCCGTCGAACTCGATCGGTTCTGGCAGATGCGGTGTTCCGGCAGCGATGCAGGATCGGGTCATGCTGGCGGCGGCCGGGTGAAGCAGTGTGGGAATGTCGTGTTCGTGCATCAGCGCGAGCGCTTCCTGGGATTTGCCGAGCGAGTAACCGAGGAGGACCGGAGTTTTGTTTTGAGCGAAACTTTCGCGGACGAATGTGAGGATTTCATTTTCCACTTCCGATGTTTCAGGAAACCGGTGGCGTGACAGGCCGAAGGTGGTTTCCATGATGAGTGTGTCGGTCTGGGCGAATGCGATTTGTTCGGCGGTGCGGCTCGGGCGTATTTTGAAATCGCCGGTGTAGAGCAGGCTGGCCTGATCTGAGAGGCGCGTGATGTGGATCATGGCAGAGCCGGCGATGTGGCCGGCTGGGAGCAGCGTGATGCGGAAATTTTTGTCGGTGAATGATGAGTGAAAAGGGTGGGGCTCGATCCTCTCGGCAGAGATGCGGAAGCGGTCGCGCAGCAGTCGTGCGGTGACCTCCGAGCAGATCGTCGAGCTGTGACGCGCGACATGGTCGGCGTGCGCGTGAGAGATGAAGGCGCGGGGCTTTGGGGATCGTGGATCGAGCCAGAGATCGAGCTCCGGCAGGTAGAGGCCTTTTTGATAAATGACTTCGATCACCGGCCTGTGTTTTGAGTTGGATGGATGCCTGCGCTTTTCACACCGCGACTGGTGCCTTGATGTGCGGGTGTGATTCGTAGTTTTCGAGTCGGATGTCGTCGAAGGTGAAGGCGTCGATGTCTTTCACATCGGGGTTGATCCAAATTTGCGGCAGCGGTTTTGGTTCGCGGGTGAGTTGGAGTTCCGCCTGTTCGAGGTGATTGGTGTAGAGGTGGAGGTCGCCGAAGGTGTGGACGAAGTCGCGGACTTCGAAGTCGCAGACATGGGCGATCATGTGGGTGAGGAGCGCGTAGGATGCGATGTTGAAAGGGACGCCGAGGAAGAGGTCGGCACTGCGTTGGTAGAGCTGGCAGGAAAGTCCCGGGCGGCCCTTGTCGCGGGGCTCGTGGACATAGAATTGGAAGAGCAGGTGGCAGGGGGGTAGTGCCATTTCGTGAATTTGCCCTACATTCCATGCCGAGACGATGTGGCGGCGTGAGTGTGGGTTGCCCTTGAGTCCTTCGATCAGCAGGTGGATCTGGTCGATCGTGCGACCATCGGGCGCGGGCCATGAGCGCCACTGCTTGCCGTAGACCGGGCCGAGCTCACCATCGGCATCGGCCCATTCGTCCCAGATCGTGACGCCATTTTCCTTGAGATAGCGGGTATTGGTTTCGCCCCGCAGGAACCAGAGCAGCTCGTGAATGATCGAGCGGAGATGGAGTTTTTTGGTGGTGATGCAGGGAAATCCTTGGCGCAGGTCGTAGCGGACTTGGCGGCCGAATACCGAGATCGTGCCGGTGCCGGTGCGGTCGGCGCGGTGCTCGCCGTTTTTCATCACATCACGCAGCAGACCGAGGTAGGTATCCATGCGCCCAATCAAGCCATGGACCCGCTTTGGCCCGCAAGGTTGAAGCTTCGCCGAGGCGGATTCGGGTGAAAAAATTTGACCTGCAGAAAATGTGGACATAATTTGTCCACATGAAAACTGTCACCGTCAGGGATTTGAGAAACAACTTTTCCAAGGTCGAGGCATGGCTTGGCGAGGGCGAGGAGATCCGCATTGAGAAGCGCGGCAAGCCGATCGGGTATTTGTCGGCGGCGAGGAAAAAAAAGAGCTTAGTGCCCAAGGTTGATTGGGAGGCTCGGAGGAAGGCGATATGGGGCGACCGTGTCTTTTCGGATGAAGAGGTGCGTGCCATGCGTGAAGCTGAATTGGAGGGTGAGGAGGGATGAGCGTTTTTCCCGACACATCGTTTCTGTGTGCGAAGTACCGTGAACAGAGCAACTCCAGGCGTGCGGATGCCTATCATGAAACCCTTTCAAGTCCGCTCGCCGTATCCAGTCTCCTCTTGCTCGAGTTTCGCCAGTCGATCCGGTTTCAGATGAGGTTGTTTGCGTTGGATCGCAGCAAGGGTTTTGCGAAAACTGAAGGCATGGCGATGTTGCGTGCTTTGCAGTCGGATCTTTCGCAAGGGCTGTTTGAAATGACCGCGCCCGACTGGGCGGATGTGCATCGCATTGCGGACATGTTGAGCGAAAAGCACACCGAAGAAAACGGTCATCGCATGACGGACATTTTGCATGTTGCCACTGCGATTCACCTCGGGTCGGAGGTGTTTCTCACCTTCGATGCCAACCAGAAACGCTTGGCCGAAGCGTCGGGAATGCGGGTGCCCCTGTGAATCGGCGCGCGGCGGGCGTCACTTGCTCACATTGAAGCGGAACTCGATCACATCGCCGTCCTTCACGACATATTCCTTGCCTTCGATGCGGAGTTTGCCGGCTTCCTTGGCGGCATTTTTTGTGCCGAGCGTAACGAGGTCGTCGTAGTGCACGACTTCGGCGGCGATGAAGCCGCGTTCGAAATCCGTGTGGATCACTCCAGCGGCGGCGGGGGCTTTGTCGCCCTCGTGAATCGTCCATGCGCGGGTTTCCTGCACGCCGGTGGTGATGTAGGTGCGAAGGCCGAGCAGGTGATAGACCGCTTGAATCAAAGATGAAACGCCGGAATCATTGACGCCCATTTCGCGGAGGAACTCGAGTGCTTCCTCGGGCGGCATTTCGCTGAGCTCTTCTTCGATGCGCGCGGAGATCACCACTGCTTCCGAGCCGCTGTGTTCGGCGGCATAGCGGCGGACCTTGGCGACTTGCGGGTGTGAGTCCGGATTTTCGATCGCACCGGCGAGTTCGTCTTCGGAAACATTGCAGGCGTAGATTGTTTTCTTGGATGAGAGCAGGAAAAATTCGCGGACGACCGCCTGGTCTTCATCGCTGAATTCGAGAGTAAGGGCCGGCTTGCCTTGATCGAGGTGAGGCATGATCACATCGATGAGCTCAACTTCCTTTTTCGCTTCCTTGTCGCCGCCCTTGGCTTTCTTTTCGCGTGACGAGCGGCGTTTTTCAAGGGCCGCCATGTCGGCGAGGATGAGCTCCGAGTTGATGATCTCGATGTCACGGATCGGGTCGACCGTGCCGAGTTCGTGGATGATGTCGTCGTTTTCAAAACAACGGACCACTTGAACGATCGCGTCGGTCTCGCGGATGTTCGCAAGGAACTGGTTGCCGAGTCCGGCACCTTCCGAGGCGCCCTTCACGAGTCCGGCGATGTCGACAAACTCGATCGCCGTGGGGACCAATTTTTGCGAGCCGGAGATTTTCTAGAGCACGGCCAGACGCGGGTCGGGCACGGTCACGATGCCGACATTCGGGTCGATCGTGCAGAAGGGGTAATTGGCCGCCTCCGCCTTGCGGGTGCGGGTGACGGCGTTGAAGAGGGTTGATTTCCCGACATTGGGCAGTCCTACGATTCCGGCTTTGAGCATTGCGGGGGGAGGGTGAGGGAGTGGGGGGCGCGAGGACGAGAAAAATCCGCCGCTAGTCCAAACGCGATGAAGGATTGCCATCGGAGAAATCGGCGTGTATGCATGGCGACGATAGCCCCTGAGAGCTGATGATCGCCTATCTTTTCAGTTGTGAGCATGCGACCTGCACGGTGCCGGAGGCATATCGCGAATATTTTCGCGGCAGTGAGGAAGTCCTGACTTCAAACGAGGGATGGGAACCGGGGGCGTTGAATTTGAGTCAGGCCTTCGCGATGAGGTTCCGCACGCCTCTTGTGCATGGCGATGTGACTCGGTTGCTGATTGATTTGGAAAAGGATGGCGATGAAAGGTGGAGCCGCTTTTCCGAAAAAATTTCCGAGAGCATGCGTTTGAGGATGGCGGACAGGCATGAGAGGATTTTCCGCCAGCATTTGCGTCAGCGTATCGCGGAGGATCTGCGTAGATATGAAAGTGTGGTGCATGTCATGGTCCACACGGATGCCGTCAATGCGGGCAGGGTTAGTCTGGTTACACCCGAGAAGTCGGTGTTAGGCGAGTCTTTGGCGGGCGAGTGGAGCTCGAGGTTGAGGGCGAGCGATGTTGATGTGCGCTGCGTTCGCGAAGCCGACACCGGTGCCTTTGCTGGGGCCTTGGCGCGTGAATACGATCCGGCGCGATACGCCCAGATTCGTTTGGAGGTTTCGCAGAGTTTCTTTCTCGAGGGCAAACCCCTGCGTTGGGAGACCATGAAAAAAATCCTGTTGGATTCACTTGCGCAGGCGACCGAGCAAAAAGCTTAACGCCCGAGAAGGCCTTTCGATTGCTCGAGGCTGAGTGAGCGTTGTTCGCGCCAGTCGATGATTTGCGGCTCTTGGAAAACGCGCCGACGGATGTCGGTTTCGGCATCGGAGGTTTTTGAAATGTTTTGCGTGCCTGCTTCCCTGGCCTCGTTGGTGGCGAAATTTTTGGTTTCGTAGGTGCCGGGGAGTTTCGCGGTCGTGCTGGCCTCGCGTGCGTTTTTGCCATCGAGTGCGGATGAGGTCATGAAGCGGCTGCCATCGGTGTTGCCATCGTAGTTTTTGCGGCCGTAGTCCTTGTTTCCCCACCAGGATTTTTTCGCGTATTCGCCTGTTTTATAGGCATTTTTTTGATATTCGCCCTGGAAATATGGAGATGCCCCTTGGCTCTCAAACGAGCTGCGTTTGTCTCCTTGGACTTTCCAATTCCCCTCGGAGTCTTGGCTGTAGCCGCTCTTTTCGTTGAGCCGCTGGCTGAAGGGTTTGTGGGTGGGGGTGGATTCGGCGACCTTCGTGTCATTTGAGCACGAGGCCGTGATGACCAGCATGACAGAAAGCATGTGGCGTCGGGAAATCATTGTTTCCTGATGGTTTCCTCGAGTTTTGGATCCGGTTGGGCGCCGCGTTCGAGTGCTTGTTGATAGTAATTTCTCGCATCCTCGAAGCGGCGGTCGCGCGAGCAGAGGAGAGCGAGGTTGTAGTATGGCTCGCTGGGCATCGGGTCGGCATTGATCGCGGCTTTGAAGTGGGATTCCGCTTCGCCGAGGCGTCCGAGTCGGTAGCGCAGGGTTGCGAGAAGGAGTTGGCTTTTTGCGTCGTTGGGCGCGAGTTCGACGGCTTTGGCGATGGCTTTGTCGGCGGCGGGTATGTCGCCCATGCGCATGAAGGAAAAGCCGAGCATGCGGTGGGCATAGGCGTTGTTTTCCTCAAGTTCCACTGCGCGTCGGAAGGCGTCGATGGCCGCCATCGGGTCATCCAGCTTAAGATGCACCACGCCGAGTTTGCAAAGTGATGGCGTGTGGCCCGGGTGTTGTTCGATGATCATTTCATAAAGCTCGCGGGTCGGCAAAAGGCGACCTGCGACGAAGGATTTTTCCGCGGTGCGCTCGAAGACGGAAATGTCGCGGTTGAGTTCGCTGGTGGCTTGGCTGACCGTTGCGCGGTCGCGTGCGAAGGGTGAAACAAATTCTCCATCGACTTGTCGATCGGCGATGAGTTTTTGTTCTTCGGACGAGAGTGCGATTTCGCCGGTGTCGAAAATTTCGATGGCCTTGGAAATCCGCTCGTCGCCGGTGCCGAGTTCGCGTGCGGCATCGACAAGCAGTTCGCGGGCTTGGCGGCGGCGTTCCTGGGTGCGCAGTTGGCGCTTGATAATTTCGCGCAAGAGCTCGGTTTCGGCCGGGTCTGCATTTGATTCGCCTTTTGCGAGGGCGGCTTCCTCGGACTTCAGGCGCACTTCAAGTTCTGCCACGCGCCTGTCCTGCTCGCGTTTTTC
>JBIKIK010000095.1:0-6393 GCA_044361655.1 Luteolibacter sp.
CGATCGAATTGCAGGAACAGCTTGAGGGTGCGGAGACGCTTTCGCCGCGATTGCGTGAGGCGGCGATGCAGGCGGTATCGGCGGAGGTGGCGGCGCGATCCTTGGATGAGGCCTTGCCGCCATCGACTCACCTTCGATGGGCGATGGTGGCAATGGTTTTGGCAGCATCGGCATTGCTTGCGTTTCTTTTCATGCCGAAGGCCGGATGGAATGCGTTGCAGCGATGGATGTTGCCGCTTTCGAAGACCGAGCGATATACCTTTACGCGTTTGGTCGATGCGCCGGAGCGGATGGTGGTGCCTTTGGGCGAGGCCTTTGAGGTGAGCCTGCGCTTGGCGGAGGATTCCGAGCGCCGGCCTGGGCGTGCGAGTGGGGTTTTTGAAAATCAGCAAGCCGTGTCGGCGGATTTGCAAAACGGGGTGTATCGATTTGTTTTTCCGGGTCAGCAATCGGCGGGCACGATTGATTTTCGTGCGGGTGACATGCGGCATGCCTTGCGGGTCGAGCCGCGGGCGCGGCCGGCGGTGAAGAGTGCCGAGGCAATCGTGACGCCGCCGGCGTATTTGGGGCTTGGCGAGCGTGTGGTGGATTGCGCGGCTGGGGTGGTGAGTGCGGTGGCGGGCAGCAAGCTGCGCTTTGTGCTGCGGATGGATCGCGAGTTGCGATCGGGCGCGTATGGTCCGGCGCAGTTGCTCGGCGATGGTGGTGGTGGAGATGATGGTGGTGGTGGAGATGATGGTGGTGGTGGAGATGATGGTGGTGGAGATGATGGTGGTGGAGATGATGGTGGTGGAGATGATGGTGGTGGAGATGATGGTGGTGGTCTTGCGCCATACGGCGGGGGCTTGATCATCGATGGGGAAAATGCGCGCAGTGGTGAATTCGAGCTTGGGGCATTTTCCTGTGAGATTCCGTTTTCATGGCTCGACAAGGACGGGCTTGAAGGAGCGAGTGGGTATCGCTTGCGGGTTGATGGCGTGGAGGATGCGCCTGCGTTGTGTTATGTGCAGGGGATCGAGCGGCAGAAGGTGATCTTGCCTGAGGAGAGTGTGGATTTCGAATTGTTGGCGGAGGATGATTTCGGGGTGCGGGTGGCGGGCATCGAGTGGGTGGGTGAGCTCACGCGGCCGGGCGCGGGCAAGCCGGCCAAGGGTGAGATGCAGTTGGCGGCTGGTGCGGCGGGTATTGAGCGTTTGCTTGAGAGCGTGGCGTTTTCTCCGGCGGCATTCGGCATTGGCCCGCAGAAGATTGTGCTGCGCGCGTATGCCGAAGATTTTTTTCCGGGTCGCGTGCGTTCGTATTCCGAGCCTTTGATTTTGCATGTCTTGTCGCGCGATGAACACGCGCAGTTGCTCAAGAGCCAGTTCGATCGTCAGATCGGCGATCTTGAAGATCTCGCGCGGCGCGAAACCGGATTGCTCGATGAAAACGAGAGGCTTGGGCAACTGGATGATGCCAAGTTGGCGGATGAGGAAAACCGGCGAAGACTTGAGACGCAGTCGAGCGAGGAGGCCGAGACGCGCCGTCGTGCGGATGAGCTTGCGACGCGGATGGAGCAGTTGATGAAAGATGCCGCGCGCAACGGTCAGATCGACAAGGAGACGCTGCGCAAGCTGGCTGAGGCGCAGGGAGCGATGCGCGAACTTGCCACGCGCGACATTCCGGGTGTGGAGGAGAAATTGTCCGAGTCGCGTGAGAATTCCAACTCGCCGGAGAAGACTGCGAAGGATCTGGATGGAGCGATTGAGCATCAGCGCAAGGCCCTCGAAAAAATGCGTGATGCGATTGCGCGGGCCAACGATGCCAACAAGCGGCTTGAGGCCGGGACCTTTGTGAACCGCTTGAAAAAAGCCGCAGGCGAACAGGCGGGCATTGTCGATTCGCTCAAGGAAGGTTTTGAGCGCATGCTCGGGCTTTCTTCCAAGCGGCTCGATCCGGCCGACGCGCGCAAGATTGAGGAGAGCTCAAAACAGCAGGCGGATACGGCATCGGATTTGCGGTGGTTGCAGGAGGATCTCGCGCATTATTTTGCGCGCACCAAGGCCGAGCCGATCCAGGTTTTGATGGATGCGATGAAGCAATCGGACATTGATTCCGGGCTTGAGGATGTGCGCACGCGGCTTTCAAAAAACCATTCGTTTGGCGCTGCCGAGTTGGCGAAAAAATGGGGGGATCAACTGACCCAATGGGCGGCGCAGCTTGGTGGGGAGATGAATGGTGGTGGCGGCGGTGGCGCGGGCGGTGCGCCTGATGCGGAGGACGAGGACTTTGAGTTCATGCTGCGCGTGATGAAGATGATCCAAAGCGAGCAGGACCTGCGGGCGCAGACCCGCGTCTTGGAACAACTGCGGCGGTCGACTGGATCGCTTCCGACATCACCGGACCAACGATGAAATTTTTCCATTCCATTTTCGCATGTGGCATCTGCCTGCTTTCGACAGCGGTCGCAGATCCCGAATCGTTTGAAAACAAAGTCGCCAAGCATATCGATGGTGCCTCGGTGGTGGCCGACGCGCAGGACGAGCTTGCGGCGGATGTGCAGCAACTCACGATCGAGCAAACGAGGCCGGAGGTGATCAAGTTGCTCAAGGAGGTCGAGAGCCTGATGGATGAGGCGACCAATCGCTTGGCCGATGGCGACACCGGTGGTGAGACGATGGCGGTGCAGACCGAGATCATTGAGAAGATTCACGCTGCGGCGAAGGAGCGTCAGGCCCAAGGTGGTGAAAGCGCGGCGAGCGGTGCGATGATGGACATGATGGAGCGAATGATGGGTCGCAAGCCTGAGGGCGAGGGGAAGGGCAAAGGCAAGGATGGCAAGGCCGGCGAGAATGCGGGGGCTGGCAATGGTGGTGACTCGGATGCCGCCAACGCGGTGGAGGGCGGTGCAAGCGGCGGCAAGGTTGAGGAGCGGCGGGTGCCCAAGGCGGCGGGTGGCGGCGGGGTGGAGATCCCCGAGGAATTTAGAAAATTGTTCGATGCGTACAACCGCGGTGCCGAAACCTTGGTGAAGTGAAAAACCATTTTGCCATCAACACATGATGAAATTTTTTCCAAAGCTCATTCGCATCCATCGTCCCTGCGTTCTGATGCTTGCGATGGTGGTCGGATTTTCCGGCGTTGCCTTCGCGCAGGATCCAATCGCGCGGCGCAGCGATGTGGTGCCGGCATTGGCGGAGATTGTTTATGAAAAGGGCATGAAGTTTCTTGCCGCATCGCAAAGCGCGGAGGGCTCGTGGAATGACAGCGTGGGCGAGGAGCCGGGAGTGGTCGGATTGTGTGTCGCGGCGTTTCTCGCACATGGTGAGGATCCAGTTGATGGCCGCTATGCCGAAAACATTCGCAGGGGCATTGATTTCATCATCAAGCAGCAAGACCCCACGAATGGGTACATCGGATCGAGCATGTACAATCATGCCTTTGCGGCCAAGGCGCTGGCAGAAGCGTATGGTCAGGTCGACAACCCCGCGATCGAGCCCGCGCTGCGCAAGGCGGTCGATCTCATCCTCAGCGCGCAGAAGCGCAATCGTAGCGGCGGCTGGCGCTACACGCCCGACAGCCGTGATGCGGACACCACCGTCACCGGATGTCAGCTCGTCACGCTTTTTGCCGCACGCAATGCGGGCATTGTGGTGCCTGACGAAGCGATCCGCAAGGCGCTTGCGTATCTTGCCAACAATCGCGCACAAAATGGATCGTATGGGTACACCTCGCTCACGGGCGGCAAGCCGACGCTGACGGCGATCGGGCTTCTTTGCCAATCGCTGGCTAAGGAGCGTGATTCGAAGGGGTATCAGGCAAGCCTCGATTACCTCAAGGATAAGCTCGATTATCGCGATCAGTATTATCCGTACTATTTCGAGTACTACATGTCGCAGGCATTGTTTCATGCCGACGATGCCTTGTGGGGGGAATGGAATGAGCGCAACATCCGTTACCTTTCGATCATCCAGGCGTCGGATGGATCCTTTCCTGGAAATCAAGGACCATCGTTCAACACCGCGGGTGCCTTGCTTTCCTTGGCGCTGAATTTCCGATACCTGCCGATTTACGAAAAATGAAAACTGCGATCATCATGGTTGGGTGGATGAGTGCCGCGAGCATGTTGCTGGCTGGTGGCGAGGACCTGATTCGTTTTTCCGAGGGGGATCAATTGCGCGGAAAGTTTGAGGGCATCGGCAAGGGTGGTGTGGTAAATTGGCGGCGTGACGATGTCGATGCGCCGGTTGAATTCAAAGCCGGTGGTGTGCGTCATGTGGTGCTTCGAGGTGGCAAGGCGCATCCGCTGCGGACGGTTTCGCATTTGGGCTTGGCCAATGGCGACCGCTTGCCGGGAACGATCAAATCGATCGATGCCGATGCGGTGTTGCTTGAGACTTCTTATGCCGGTGAGTTGCGGGTGCCGCGTGATGTCGTGGCCTTGTTGGCGCCGAATCCTATGGGGGGCAGGCTGCATTATCACGGGCCATTTTCCGAAGACGAATGGAAGCTTGCGAAAGCCGAGCCGGCGATCAATGCGGCGGCGGATGGTAAGCCCTCGCCGGAAGCGGGGCGTTGGCATTATTCGGGCGCGGCGTGGTATTGGCAGGGTGAGCGCGGTGGTGGCGCGTTGTATCGTGAGTCGTGCATGCCGCAACGCTCGGTGCTGAAGTTTGATTTGGCATGGAAGAGCCGGCTTGGGCTGGCGGTCGGATTTCATGTGGATTTTTCCAAGCCGGAGGCCGACGGGCATACGCCTGCTGAGTCGCGTCTTGCGGCCGATGTCGCGGACTTCGCGCGCTTTTGCGGCAATGGCTACATCCTGCAGCTTTATCCCAATTATGTGATGCTTTACCGCTGTGATGTCGGCAAGGACGGCAAGCCAAGGCTCGAGCGTTTTCAATCGGGCAACCTCAGCGCGCGCATGAGCGAGACCGGTCGCACCAGCATCGAGATTCGCAGCAATCTTGCGCAAGGGTCTTTTGCGTTGTTCATCAACGATGAGTTCGCGATGCAGTGGAGCGAGGCGGGAATGATCGCCGGTGAGCGCGGGGCGACGCGTCGCACGGGTGGGGGAATCGCTTTTGCGGCGAATGGTGAAAACCTTTCGATGCGGATATCCGACATCATGGTGTCCGAGTGGAATGGCATGCCTGATTCGGCGCGCAGCATGGAGACTGAGGATCAGGATGTGGTGTTGATGGCCGATGGTGTCGACCGTTATTCGGGCAAGGTGGGGCGGCTCGATGAAAGTGGCAAACTCACGCTGGAGGCGAGGCATGGGAGTTTCGCGTTTCCATTGCGCGATGTGGCCGAGATCCGCTTTGCGAAAAATCGACTCGCACGCAAGAGCGACGAGGGGTCAGCCGCATCGATGGTCGTGAGGTTGTCGCCGATCGGCTCGATCACCGGACGGCCGGAGTCCGGCAACCGAGAAAAAATCGAAATGAGAAATCCGCTGCTGGGAGTGATCGGGCTGTCGCTTGAATCGGCGGTGATGCTGGACTTCAATGGCACCAAGCAAGTGGTCGACGACTGGGATGATGAATTTTGATTTCAAGTTTTTGGTTTATGCCTTCGCGTTCGCAAGCATGGCGGGCGCGGGTGGGCTGCGTGCCGATGTGGTGACTCTGACGAGTGGCGCCGAGCGCTTGACGGGAGTTTTGCGATCGATTGGTGACGATGGGGTGCTGGAGTTGCAGAGCGAGCTTTCGCATGAGCCATTGCGGGTGCGCGGGGCGATGGTCGAGAAGGTTGAGTTTGCGGTGGGTTCGGAGGATCCCGAGCCACCGGCGGTGAGGGTCGAGCTAACCAACGGCGATGTGATCCCGTGTGCGATTGTCGAGATGGACGGGCGCGGGGTTTTGGTGGATTCGCCTGTGCTAGGAAAGTTGCGCATCGCGCGCCGGCATTTGGCGGCGATGCAATTTGGCATCCATGCGCGCAAGGTGGTTTATGAAGGGCCGCGCGATGGCGGTGAGTGGAAGCACCCGGATGACGATGACTCCACATGGAACTTTGAGGGTGGGGCGCTGGTTGCGGAGGGTCAGGCCTTTGCCAGTCGTGATGTGAAGTTGCCAGAGAGTTTCATTTTGAAGTTCGAGCTCGAGTGGGAACGAAATGCCATGCCGAGTTTGCAGGTGTATTTTTGCGATCCTTTGGTGGCGGCGGGCGAGCGTTGCGATCGGTATTATTTGCAATTCGGATCAGCGGGATTGGAGCTCAAGCGCGAGTCGGCCACCGGCAAGCGTTACACCACCATTGCCTTTGTGAACCGAATGCCGGGAGAGTTTTTGGACCGCAAGTTGCGGGTTGAGTTGCAGGTCGACCGCCGCGATTCGAGCTTGCGGCTTATGCTTGATGGCAAGGCTGAGGGTGAGTTCAAGGATCCGGTTGGTTCGGTGCCTGCGGGTG
>JBIKIK010000096.1:0-6378 GCA_044361655.1 Luteolibacter sp.
GGATCGTGAGTAACTCGGCCTGATCGGAGGCGCCCTCAAGGGTTAGCGAGCCTGCGAGAGATTCTTTGTCTTGCGAGACTGGAACTGTGGCATATCCGGCGAAGCGTGAAACGCGTGCTCCTGGTGCCACGGCCATTTGCGCGACATAGGTTGGCAAATTTTCTGACCGGTGCGAGGTGTCACCAAATCCGTCTGTCAATTGGCTCGAGCCAAAAAACATCCAACCATTGACGCGCATGTCCTTTCCGAATGCCTCCATCGCATGCGACGGATCCGAGGCATCGCGCCATTCCGTGATGCCCTCTGCGCGGCTGATATCGGCGCCCTGCTTGGCGGCGACGGGCGGCGTTGTGCACATCGATGCAAGGATCGACACCCTCATTATTTTGGCCATGCGCTTGCCATAGCGGTTCCCGGCCTGTTTCATTCGCGTTGGAGCATGGAATGAATTTTGGCAATAGACGGATGTCGGGCTGGCTTGAAATTTCATGAATGGCGATTTGCAGCTAGTAAACATACCAAAATGACGCGAGCGGGCCTTTGTTTTGGTGACAAGTATCAGGATAGGGATGCCATGCATGGAGAAGCAGAGTTTTTTCGCGTGGGCGTTTGATTGCTGGAAGCCGTTGAAGTGGAGTCGCAATTCGACTCGCGCGATGCGAGCTCGCTTGGGCTTAATGACGCAGGAAATTTGCGGCCCTGTACGCGCGCGGTGAGAGGCCCGTGAATTTTTTGAACTGTCGTGAAAAATAATTGCTGTCTCTAAAACCGCAGTCATAGGCGACCTCGGTGATTCGAGTCTCGCTTTGCCGCAACAGGAGGCTTGCGCGCTGAATCCGCTGGCTGATCATCCAAGCATGCGGCGAGGTTCCCGTGGCGGAATGAAACGCTCTCATGAAGCTCCTTTTTGACATGTGGGCGATCTCGGCCAAATTGTCTAGATTTAGGTCCTCCTCGAATTTGCTTTCCAAGCGGGACATCGCCTCGCCAATCCGCAAAAGCGCCCGGTCGTCGATCGCCGGGCTGTTGCCATAACAGCGCGAAAGAAAGCCGATGATGCTCATGAACAAAGCGGTGGCCATGAAGCCAAATCCTAGTTTTCGGTCATCAAGTTCCGACTCAAGTTGTTCGACCATCGTGCATGCCTTCGCCAGATCCCTGCCCTCTAGCCGCATGCGTGTATTGCCCGGCGATCTGCGTTTTTTTTGTGCCGGCTCAAGTTTGAAAAGGGCGTGATATCCTGCTATGGAGTTTAAATCATGCAATCTCATATCAATCCTATCGGGTTGGTAGAGAATGTTGATCAGCCTCAGGTCCTTCACGTTCAGATATTCGTGCTGCGTTTTTCCGGAGATGACGAATGCGTCGCCCCGCGCCAACTCCCACGTATCCTGCTCGGTCCTGTGCATTCCTTTGCCACTTCGGACGATCACGATTTCTGCAAACTCATGGGAGTGTCTGCCGAAAGGCTTTTGAGGTTCCCTGCGCTGCACGCTGATCGGAAAGCCGTCGGCATGAAACCAATCGCGTATTTTCAACATGTTTTTCATTGGCAATATTGTGCTAAAAATTGGCGATTCCGTGAAGGTTTTTATGTCTTGTCCCTGTTTTTAATTGGCATATCCCAACACCGAAACCTGCATGCCTAAATCATCAAAATCCATCGCGAAATCCTACGCAGTCGCTCAAGCCCGTTTTGCCGATCTTGGCGTCGATACCAAGGTGGCCATGAGGGCGCTTTCACGCATCCAAATTTCCATGCACTGTTGGCAGGGTGACGATGTCGGCGGATTTGAACAATCCGGCGAAGGCCTCAGCGGCGGCATCGCCGTGACAGGCAACTACCCCGGCCGGGCTCGCACGCCTGATGAATTGCGCGCCGACCTCGATAAGGCGCTCTCATTGATCCCCGGCAAACATCGCCTCAACTTGCATGCCTTTTACGGCGAGTTCGGCGGCAAGAAAGTCGAGCGCAACGAGATTCGCCCGAAGCACTTCAAGGGGTGGATCGATTGGGCGAAGTCGAAAGGCATGGGAATGGACTTCAACCCGACCTGCTTTGCGCATCCGATGTCTGCCGATGGATTCACGCTTTCGCATCCGAAGAAGTCCGTTCGTGATTTCTGGGTCGAGCATTGCATCGCATCGCGCGAAATCGGAGCGGCGATGGGCAAGGCCTTGGGCACTCCGACCGTCACGAATGTGTGGATCCCCGACGGCTTCAAGGACACGCCGGTGGATCGTTTGTCGCCCCGTTTGAGGTTGGAGGAATCGCTCGATCGGATCTTCGCCAAAAAGCTTAACCCGAAGCACCATCTTGATGCCGTCGAGTGCAAGCTCTTTGGAATTGGTAGCGAAAGTTATGTCGTCGGATCGCACGAATTCTACATGGGCTATGCGGTCAAAAATCAGAAAGTCCTTTGTCTCGATGCCGGGCACTTCCACCCGACCGAAGGCATCGCCGACAAGCTCAGCTCCGCGCTGATGTTTGTTCCGGAAGTTCTGTTGCATGTGAGCCGTGGCGTGCGGTGGGATAGCGATCATGTGGTGATCCTCGACGACGCGTTGCAATCGATCGCCAATGAGTTGGTGCGAAACAAGCTGTTGTCCCGCACTCACATCGGTCTCGATTTCTTCGATGCCAGCATCAACCGGATCGCGGCATGGGCGATCGGCACCCGCAGCACGCTCAAGTCGCTTCTAGTCGCGTTGCTCGAACCACCGGCTTTGCGTGCGGCGGAAAAGGACGGCGATTACACCGCCCGCCTGGCGTGGATGGAGGACAGCAAGACTCTGCCTTGGGGGGCGGTTTGGGATGCTTACTGTGAGTCGCAAAATGTCCCTGCCGATGGCGATTGGCTTGCCGAGGTGAAGCGTTATGAGAGCGCCGTGCTGTCAAAGCGTTGATCAATCGGTGCGCTGGAGATTCATCGCCGATCATGCGCGGCCGAGTTTTCCGCGTCGGAGTTCCAGTTCCTCTCGAATTTGGTAGGCCCGTTTTTCCGAGATTGGATAGATCCATGCCAGCAGGATGGCAGCCACCACCGCTGCGGATGGCACGATGATGTCCATAAGGCGCATGACCAGAATCGTGTGTTCGCTTTGTGCGCCACCTGCGGATTGTTGAAAGCCGGTGAGATTGATGAGCAATCCGGAAAGCGCAAAGGCAAGGGTGGTGCCGAGTTTCATGAGCCATGCATACATGGCATTCAAGGCGCCTTCATTGCGATTGCCGGTTTTGATTTCGTGCAGGTCGCAGACATCTGCCAACATGGAGCTGGCGATTGTCCAAAGTGCCGAGAAACCTAAAGCGATGAATAGCGGGGGAATGAGAAACAGCCAAGGGTGCGCCGGGGAATAACAGAACCACTTGATGAGATTGCCGGCCAACGCGAAGAACAGGGCGATGATCAAGGTTTGGCGTTTGCCGATACGGGTCGCGGCGAATCCCACGAGTGGCACGAAGAGCAAGCTGCCCACCTGCCACACGGTGCCATTCCAGCCAACGAGCATCGATGCCGCCTTTTCGTCACCGCCGAAGATATAGTAGATGGCGATGTAGGTGGGCAGACTTGAAATGCTGAAAACGCCGAGGCACATGAAAAAAACGATGCTGCCGAGAATCAGGAAGGCACGGTTGGCGAGCACTGCCTTGATCTGGGGCAGGAATGGTTCTGGTTGGTGAGTTGCCTGCGCGGCTGTTTGTCGCTCGCGGCAGAATGTCACCGCAACAAGAGCGAGGGCGGTCATCAGAATCGCCATGCCGACAGCGACCCATCGGGCGCCCGTGATGCTGTCAGGAAACACCGGCAATTTGATGAGCGCGTACAACCACGAAAGAAGGATGGCCGCCGCCGCACACCAGAACGCGTTGGTCGCCATCAACCTCGTTCGCTCATGATAGTCGGCCGTCATTGAAAGCCCCAGGGCTCCCCACGGCACCGCAAACAGCGACATGAACACGTAAAAAACCACCGACAGTACCAGGAAATACCAGAATTTCCCCATCTCACTCCATGCGGCGGGAAGCCACCAGAGGGCCACAAAAAAAAGCCCGGCACCCATGGCGCCCACGAGCATGAATGGCTTGCGTCGACCCCAGCGCGAGCGGCAGTTGTCGGATGACGCGCCAATGAGAGGATCGAAAAAGGCGTCGATGAAGCGGGGAATGGCCATGAGCAGGCCGACGAGCAAAGGATTCATTCCCATGGCCACATTCAGAACGACATTGCCCATGTTGCCGATGGCGTTGCCCATTAGGGTGTAGGACATTCCTCCTGCGGAATACCCGGTCTTTTCCGCGAGCGGAAGACGGTCCTCAGGCTTGGTTTGATGATGCCCGCCTCGATGGGATTGAGTTTCTCCGGATGGATTGGGCGTCGATTGGCTGCGGTTTTCTGACATGGCAAAATTTGCTGGGGTGATGGTGCGAATAAAGGTGTTTCCCGCATCCATGCATACACCCTTCAATACTTCCGATTTGTGAATATTCGTGCCTTTGCCCCAGTGCCAAATCCAATGACGCGGATGCCGTTTGGGGCAGCATCAGTGGTCTGTGTCGACGAACTCGTGGCACATTTCTAGTGCTAGCTGGCGCGGTAACAAAGGCGGGAGAATGCCATGATTTTTTATGTTTTGATCTGATCGCCACGCCCTCATGTCAGACCATCAAAAAGATTTTACCGCGCTTTCTGGATCCGAAGTCGAAATTGAGGCATTCGGCGTCCCTGGCACACTCGGGCATTTGGCCGCAGCCTTGGCAAATCCGCCTGATGTGCACATGGCGCATGAGGCATTTTGGATCCCGAATCCTCCGCGCGAGCAAGACCTCCATGCGGGTTTTGTCGCGGACATTTGTTTGGTTCGTGATGGCGAGTTGCGTCTGCGCGTCATCGCTCCCGCGGCCTATCGTTTGATGGTCGACGATCGCGAGCTTGCCTGGGGTCCCTTGCGTTTTGCCACCTCCATGCCTGAATACCAAGAGTGCCGCGTGATGTTGCCTGCCGGGCCGCACCGTGTGAGCATTCATGTCATTCACGAGGGTTTGACGACCCGCCTTGCTGCGCGGATGCCTGGCTTTGTGTGGGTGGATGTTTTGGGTGAAATTTCGGCTCCGCCCGTGTGGTTTGGTCGTCACTTGCACGAATATCTTTCCACCGGTTTGCGCGTCAGTCCTTTGCAGGGCTGGATGGAATGGACGCAAAGCCCGCAGGCTGGAGCATGGCGCAAGGAGGACCCTGCGCGCGACGCTGGATGGGCCAAGGTCGTCCTCGTGCCGGGCTTGGAAAAGATCCTCGGGGTGGCGTGCGCCTCACCGGTGCAGCTGCCGATTTGGCCATCTGTTGTGCCGGAAGCAAAAGAGCATGGCATCTACCGCGACACCTACTACTGCTACCGCTTCGACGATCCGGCGGTGGCCTTCATGGTGGCAGACCCGGCGCCGGATCCTGCGACCGGTCCTGACGGCACCTGGCAGCGTTACGATTTGGGTCGTATCCGCATTGGTGCGCTCGAGTTCGATGTGCAGGCCGAGGAGGCTGGAGAAGTCACCATTGCGTATGCCGAGAGGTTGGGGCCTGATGGACGACCGGTGCCAATCGTCGCGGGGTCGGCCGGGCCCACGCGGTTTTTGCAAAAATTTGCCTTTGGCCCCGGATGTACGCCGGTTCGGCCATTGCAAACACTCGGTTGCCGATATTTGGAGGTGCGGCTGGCCTGTGGCGCGCATGCACAGCTGAAAGATGTTCGCTTCCGCGAGCGGGATTTCCTCGGCGAACCGCAAGGGTCGCTGACCTTCCACGACGAACTTCTGGATCGCATCTGGAAAGTCGGGATTGAAACCATGCGTGCATCGACCGAGGACTCAGCGGTCGATTCGGTGCGCGAACGAGGTCAATGGACCGGAGATTTGTCACTGGCCGGCATCGAGTTGCTGGGCATCGGTTGGAGCAACATGGCCCCGGCGCGCCGCGCCCTCTATCAATCCGCCGCCGCTGCCCGTGAAGACGGCATGGTTTCTGGCTGCGGTCCGGGGGAGTTGATTTATCTCGGGACCTATGCGGCACAATGGGTCAACGCCTGCGTGCGCTGCGCTGAGCTCGAGGGCAGCACCGCTTTGCTTGCGGATCTGGAAGGCCCTGCGCGTCGCAACATCGAGGCCCTCTTGGCCTGCATCGGGCCCGATGGTCGTCATCGTTTGCCGTGGAGTTTCGTCGACTGGGGATACAAACAACCTGCAAAGGATCACCTCGAACCCGCTGTGCTTGCACACGTGGTCGCCGCAGTCGATGCGTGGGATCGCTGGCAGAAATTGCTCGGGCGCGATGGTGCTGATGAGGCATGCAAAAACCAAGCGGACATGCTGCGGGCGATTGTCAA
>JBIKIK010000097.1:0-6313 GCA_044361655.1 Luteolibacter sp.
GGCATCGTTTGCCTGCCGCTGGCCGATGCGCTGGTTTCGCACGGCGACCTGGTGAAGGCGCATTTCATGAAACAGGAAACGCGGCTTGGCTCGGCAAAGTTTGCCGCGTTGCACGAGGCCTCGGTTTCCAACGGGCTTTTCGTGCATGTGCCGGACAACACCGAGGTCGATGGCACGATCGAAGTGCACCACTGGACCTGCGGCGCCAACACAATGAGCTTTCCCCACACGCTGGTGGTCACGGGAAAATCCTCGAAGGTGCGTGTGATCGATATTTTCCGCTCGGCCGACGAGCTTAGCCCCGGCGTGGTCATCGCTTACAACGACCTTGCGGCCGGACAAAATTCGCAGCTCGACTATGTCGCGATCCAAGCGGTCAACGAAGTCACTCGCGTCATCCAGATCAACGAAACCTCTACCGCGCGCGATGCCTCGGCCAAAGGCTTCATCCTCAACACCGGCGCTTCGTGGGCGCGCAACGAATCGCTCTCGCGCCTCGAAGGAGCGGGCTCGCGATCGGACATGCTCTCGGTCTCAATTCCCGCCCGCGAGCAGGAATACGACCAGCGCACTTTCCAGCATCATGTTTCGCCCGGCGCCTACTCGGACCTGCTCTACAAGAACTCGCTCTACGATCACTCGCGCACGATTTTCTCGGGCCTGATCTTTGTCGATGAGAGCGCGCACCACACCGATGCCTACCAGACCTGCCGCAACCTTCTGATGAGCGACACCTGCGAGGCGAATTCGATGCCCGGACTCGAGATCAATGCCGACCAAGTGAAATGCTCGCATGGCAGCACTTCCTCGCAGATCAGCGATGAGGAAATTTTCTACCTTCGCGCCCGTGGCATCGATCCGGTCCGCGCCCGCCAGCTCATCGCACGCGGGTTCTCAGTCGAGGTGGTCGAGCGACTCAACGATGAAGCCATCGAGGCACTCGTCCTCAGCTTCATCGACGACAAGTTTGCGCACATCGCCAGCGGCGGCGCTTGAGGTGTATGCAATGGGCAGAGACCTTTGTCCCAAAGGTCCGTTGACCTGAACATCGAATGCTATTGCCCTAGGGAGGCACGACACTCCTGTCGTGCAATCTGTGCGGTGAGAGAGCACGACAAGAGTGTCGTGGCTCTTTATTCATTTTCTCTGGGAAAATGTAGAGCGCACTTAGGCCAAAAGCCCGCCGCCGCCGACCATTCGGCCCTTGCAAAGTCATCAAAAAACGGGAGTATGCTTTTATGCGCACGACCATTGATCTTCCGGACCCCTTATTTCGTGAGGTGAAGGCCACCGCCGCGCGGCAGGGCATGCGTCTCAAGGATTATGTGACCGAGGCGCTGCGGGACAAACTGGCCAAGCGGCCGGCACAGGCGAAGAGGCCGTGGATGAAGTTCGCGGGAATCGCCGCCAACGACCCGGAGATGGTGGCTGAACTCAAGCGCATCGAACAAATCGTGGAAGAGAACTTCGAGCAAATCGAAGAGGAGGACTGGAAATGATTCTCGATACCAACGGCCTTTCTGGCTGGTGGCTTAATGAACCGTCCCTTATCCGGCATCTTGAGCGCGCGGATTGTCTTTGCGTTCCGGTTCCGGCCTTGGCGGAATTTCGCTTTGGCATTTTGAAATCCCGGTTTCGGGAAAGGATGACCACATGGCTTGATGATGCGCTTGCCACCACTTCGGTGCTGGTGGCTGACGAGACCACAACGAGCCATTATGCTGAGATCCGTCTTCAACTTGCATCGGCAGGCACGCCTATTCCGATGAATGATCTTTGGATCGCCGCCATCGCCCGCCAACACAAGCTGCCGGTCATAAGCCGTGATACCCATTTCGATCAAGTTGTCGGACTTACAAGGATTGGATGGTGAGCTCTCAGTTGGTCTGAAATAGAATGCTCTCGGGAAGCACGACATTCCTGTCGTGCAATCTGCGCGGTGAAAGAGCACGACAAGAGTGTCGCGCCTCCTTACCTTCGGTCACATGCGGCTTGCGGCGGCGGCTGGGTGGCGTTATGGGTTGGCGCGCGACCACAAGCCCCCGTAGTTCAATGGATAGAACGAGGGTTTCCTAAACTCTAAATCTGGGTTCGATTCCCGGCGGGGGCACTTGGGCAGGCGCGCACTCGGGTCTTATTTTTCCAAGCTTTCGCGCAGGGCCTCGAGTTCTTCCCAGCGCTGGTAGAGGCGCGCGACCTCGGCCTTAGCGGCATCGAGTTTTTCAACGAGCTCGGGAATTTCTTCGTAGTGCTGGGCTTGGAACTCCGCATCGTTGAGCTTGGTCTCGATGCCTTCTGCAACTTGCTCGGCGGTAAGAATCGTCGCTTCCATGCCATCGAGTTCGGTTCGCTCCTTGAGGCTCAGCTTGCGCGGTTTGGTGTTGGCCGATTTCTGTCGACTCGCCGCATCTCTGGCCGCGGCTTGCGATTGGATGCGCATGGCATTTTCACGGGCTTGGCGTTTTTCGAGATAGTACGAATAGTTGCCCGGCTGGACGAAGACGCCGTAATCCTCGAAGGCGATGATCTGGTCGCAGATCCGATCAAGAAAATAGCGGTCGTGCGAAACGCAAATCACCGTGCCGTCGAAGTCGGCGAGTGCTTCTTCAAGCATTCGCAGCGATGGCAGATCGAGATCGTTGGTCGGCTCGTCGAGTACGATGAGGTTGCCACCATTCTTGAGTACTTTGGCAAGCATTAGCCTCGCGCGCTCACCGCCGGAAAGAAGATCGACGCGTTCGTTGATGCGTTGATCGTTGAAAAGAAAGCGCCGCAAATAATTCCGCGCGCCGAGCGGCTGATTTCCAAACATCAGCTTTTCGTTGCCCTCGGAAATTTCGTCGAGCAACGAGCCGCTGCCATCGAGTTGCATGCGGGTTTGGTCGATGTAATTCACCTTCACGCGTTTGCCGGTGACGGCGCTGCCTTCGTTGGGTGGAATTTGGCCGAGGCAAAGTTTCAACAAAGTGGTTTTGCCCACGCCATTGCGGCCGACGATGCCGGTGCACTGACCCGGACGCAGCGTCAGAGTCAGATGACGAAACAACCAACGAGGCGAAGTCGCGCTGCCGACATTCACGCCTGCGTCTTCCAACTCGACAACGATGTTGCCGAGGTCGGGCGGCGGTGGAATGAGCAGATCCATTTCGCGCTCTTCGGGCGGCGCCTCCATCCCTTCGATCTCGTAAAATTTTTCCATCCGGTGGCGCGACTTGGTGCCGCGTGCCTTCACGCCCGAGCGCACCCACTCGAGCTCTTCGCGCAGGAAGCGTTGGCGGCGTCGTTCGGTTTGCTCGGCGATTTGCCGGCGCACGGACTTCGATTCGAGAAACGCGGTGTAATTTCCCGGATGTGAAAATGCGCGGCCTTGGTCGATCTCGATAATGCGTGTGGCGATCACATCGAGGAAGTAACGATCGTGCGTCACGAAGATGACCGCGCCGGGAAAGGTCTTCAGATAATCCTCGAGCCAGCGGATCGATTCGGCGTCGAGATGGTTCGTCGGTTCGTCGAGCAAAAGCAAATCCGGCTGGCACGCAAGAGCGCGGCACAACGCAACGCGGCGTTTTTCGCCACCCGAAAGCGGGCCGACCGCAACCTCGAGCGGTGGCGCGCCAAGCGCGGTGGTCGTCGCTTTGATGCGCGCGTCGAGGTTCCAACCATCGGCGTGATCGATCAGGTGCAGCAGCTCCGCAAGCTCGGCTTCCGTGCCCTCGCCATTTTCATAACGGCGCATCGCATCGACGATGTCGGCGGCGCCAGCGGCAATGTTTTCATGCACGCTCAATTCGGGATCGAGCTCGAACTCCTGCGGCAGATACCCGACACGCAACGAGCGGCGTAGCGCGATGTCGCCAGAGTCGGCCTTATTCTGTCCGGTGAGGATTTTCAGCAGCGAAGTTTTGCCGCATCCGTTGCGGCCGACCATGCCGACCTTTTCACCGGCGGCGACAGCGAGCGTGACGCCATCGAGCAAGGTCTGGTAGCCATAGGTGAGGCGGATTTCGTTGGCGGACAGCAAAGCGGACATTGGACCGGCGGGGTATGACCCATCGCGGACGGGAGGTCCATTGCGGATCATCAAAGGTTCGCATTGCTGCCGAAACTTGGGGCAAAAGCACAAATTTTTCGTTGACCCATGCCCCGGACCTTGTTTCTCTGGGTCACGACTAATTGCGACTGAGTCTCAATAACAATAATTCATTCCCCCATGAAAATCCGTTTTTCGTTTTCCCCCGCAGCTTTTGCCAGCGCGCTGGCGATTTCCGTTCCGCAATTTGGTCGTGCCCAAGATTCCGCCGAGACCTTGCAGCCGCTGACGGTGGTTGGCAGTCAGGAGGCGGTTTTTGAGCTTCCGGGATCGGCGGCCTACGCGGCGGCGGAGGACTTTCGCGAGCGGGGATACACCAACATCGCGCAGATTGCGGCGCGTGTTCCGGGTGTGTATGTGCGCGACGAGGATGGATTTGGAAACTTTCCGAACATTTCGCTGCGAGGTGTGGATGGCAATCGCAGCACCAAGGTGACGATGATGGAGGATGGTATCCTGACGGCGCCTGCGCCCTACTCCGCGCCGAATGCGTATTATGCGCCGAAGGCAGGACGCATGGCGGGCATCGAATTTCTCAAAGGTTCCAGTCAGGTGAAATACGGTCCGCAAACTACGGGCGGTGTCGTCAATTACCGCTCCACCGGATTTGCTGAGCCCGATGGTCCGAAGTTTTACAACCGGACCACTTATGGCAGTCACAACACCCTGTTCGAACACGCATGGCATGGCGACGAGCAGGACACCGCCGCGGGCAAAATCGGTTGGTTGTTGGAAATGCACGGCGAGCATTCCGATGGCTACCGCGAGATCGATGGATCCTCGAAAAACACCGGCTACGATTTGCTTGAGCCGATGCTCAAAATGTTTTGGGAGCCAAACACCGCGCTCGAGCAACGCCTTGAGTTCAAGGTCGGCTTTTCAAACTTCGACGCCAATGAAACCTACACCGGCCTCACGGATGCCGACTTTGAGCAGAACCCGGATCGTCGTTACGCCTCGACGCTCAATGATGAATTCAGTTCCGAGCAATGGCGCACTTATCTGAAGTGGACCGCTGAGCCCAGCGATGTGCTTCGCCTTGAAAGCGCGGTGTATCTCAACACCTTCCGGCGCAATTGGGACAAGCTTTCGTCGGTCACGATCCCAGGCTCCGCGATCACCAATGTCGCCGAAGCGATGCTCACCGACAGTGGCATCAATTTGCTCAAAGGCTTCGGTGCGGGCACCATCACCTTGACCGATGCATTTCGCGATCATGAGTCTTATGGTTGGCAGAATCAGTTGAACCATCAATTTGCAACCGGATCCGTCGAGCATGATCTCGCGGTTGGCTTGCGGCTTCACTACGACCAACAGGACGGCTCCGACATCAAGACCAGCTACGCTTCCAATAGCGCGGGCGGTTTTGGCATTGGTGTACAAAATCCCGCGACTCCGATCACCCGCCAAGAGGCATTTGCCACGGCAGCCTACATTGAGGATGCGATGAGCATCGGCAAGCTCACCTTGCGTCCGGGCTTGCGTTACGAGTGGCTGGAACTCGAAGCCCATGCGCCGGGCAAGCCCGCGAGCTCAGGCTCGGTCGATGAAAATCTCATCATGGGTGGACTCGGTGCGACCTATGATTTTGACGATCAGAATTCCGCCTTTGGTGGCGTCTACCAAGGTGCTTCGCCCGCAAATCCCTCGGGCTATGTCAACGGAACCGACAACGAGGAAAGCCTCGGATTCGAGCTTGGTGCTCGTCACAAGCAGGATGCCATGCGCGCCGAGCTTGTCGGCTTTGTTACCGAGTTTGATCAGCTCATCGCACCGGAAATTCCTGGCGGTGCCGGTTCCACGCCCAGCGAAAACGGCGGATCCGCGGAAGTGTGGGGCATCGAAAGTTTGGTCGAGTACGATCACGGGCGCGCGTCGAATTGGGCCTTTGGCCTGCCCGCTTATTTGAGCCTCACCTACACCGATGCCGAGTTTGCCGGCATGAGCGGTACGCTGGCATCGAATGCCGGAACTTTTGCCGGAGGTCGCAATGGCAACGAAATCCCTTACATTCCCGAGTGGAAACTCGGCACCGGCATCGGACTTGCGTTTGAAAAGTGGGGAGTGGATCTCGATGTCTCTTACAATTCCACCTCGTGGGGCACCGGCCACAACGACGATGCGCGTAGCGGCAATGCCAGCGCAATGGATGGCAAAATCGACGCCTTGCTCCTCTTCGATTTGACCGGCCACTACCAACTCACCGATCAAATCAAACTCGTC
>JBIKIK010000098.1:0-6307 GCA_044361655.1 Luteolibacter sp.
TGGCGTTGGAGGGGCTCGTTTGCACGGAATCAACTGCGAATCGCGCGCAGACTGGCATGCATCATCGAGTGCCGCCATCTTTTCCCGCGCCGCTTTGCGCTTTCCGCCGCCGGAATCCGGCTGTAAACTCCAGCCATGCCAGAAACCGCCGAGGCAGATCCACGCTTCAACGAATTTGTCCTTTTCCAGGCACAAAACGCCGGGCTTTTTCTCGGTCAGATCCCCCACCCGCAAACAGGGGAAAAATCGGTGAATCTCCGCGCCGCTCAATCCGTGATCGACTCGCTCGAAATGCTTTCCACCAAAACCCGCGGTAATCTGACGGAAACCGAAACCAAGCTTCTCACCATGGCGCTGCAAAATTTGCGCCCCTTGTTCCAATCCGCGCAAGCCGCCGCCAAACACTGATCTCCAACGCATCATGACATTCGAACCATTCAACATCGGCCATGTTCCAGTCGGCGGACCCGTCCCCTTTTTCATCCTCGGCCCCTGCTCGCTCGAGTCGGAGTCCTTCGCATGGGACATGGCGCGCTCGCTCAAGGACATCGCTGACCGCACCGGCATTCATTTCATTTTCAAGGCATCCTTCGACAAAGCCAACCGCACATCGGTGAGTTCGTTTCGCGGACCCGGCCCGCGTGAGGGCTGCCGCATTCTTGGAGAAATTGGCAAGCAACTCGGCGTGCCCGTCACGACCGACATTCACACCGCCGAGCAGGCCGACATTGCCGCGGAATTCATCGATCTGCTGCAGATCCCCGCGTTTTTGTGCCGTCAAACCGACCTGCTTGAAGCCGCTGCGAAAACCGGCCGCACGGTCAATGTGAAGAAAGGTCAATTCCTCGCGCCCTGGGACACGGTGAACATCGCCGACAAAATGCGCGCCTTCGGCTGCAGCCATTTCCTCATCACCGAGCGCGGCACGACCTTCGGCTACAACAACCTCGTGGCCGACATGCGCTCGCTTTATTGGATGCGCAAGGAAGGTCTGCCGGTGATCTTTGATGCGACGCATTCCGTGCAGCGGCCCGGTGGGCTTGGCGGCACGACTGGCGGCGATGGCGAGCTTGCGCCGGTACTGGCGCGCGCGGCCGTGGCCACCGGAATCGACGGACTTTTCATGGAAGTGCACTCGGATCCCGCCAACGCCGTTTCCGACGGGCCCAACCAGATCCCACTCGAATTCATCGAAGACCTACTGGTAAAACTCATCGCCATCCACCACGCGTCTCACTGATCCGCCCCGCACTCCATCGCACAAGCCATTGCGCGCGCTCATCCCACTTTTGATTTTGCTGTCCACCCGCCTCGCGCTGGCGGTGACCGCGCTGCCGTCGGGCAATGGCAAATTGCCGACCACTTCGCTCTTGCCCGATGGCAGCCAAATGCACGGCGTGCTTTTGCCGCGCTACGATGAGAACCAAAAACTCTCGAGCCTGCTGCACGCGGAGGCAATGACCTTGGTCGATCGTGAAACGATTCACGGCGACACCGTGTGCATCGAGTTTTTTGATTCCGACGAAACCATGAATGGCCGCATCGACCTGAGGCAGGCGGTTTTCAATTCGGCCAAAGGATCGCTCAAAGCCACGGAAATTGTCACGCTGAGCTCGGATCAAATCATCGCCAAAGGCGATGGCCTCTGGTATGCCTTTGAGCAGGGCGAGGGATTTCTCGGCGGCCCGGTTGACACGCGCATTTTTTCCAAGAAACAAACGACCATGAAATCCCGCACCTCCACTCTGCGCGCGACCGCGATGGTCGGTGCAGCGTTGGCCCAACCGGCGCTCAATGCCGCACCACCACCGAGCGCACCCGCCGAGCGCGCGGCCGTGCATGCCGATGCCGTGAGCAAGGCACCGGCCCAAAGCAACGCGGCAAGCGAAACGCGCAGCACGCTCAAGACCGACCTCGAAGCATCCGCAGCAGCAACCGCCAACGCGAAGGCCTTTCTCGAAAAACAGGAAATCCAAGCGAAGGCCGATACAGCACCAGCCACGCCCGAGGCACAGCCGCTCGAAGCCCCTACCGATCCAAACGACACGCTCGTGACCTGCGACGGCGGCATGTACTTCGACGCCGATGATGGGGTCTTCGTTTACCTCCGCAATGTGGTCGTGAAAGACCCGCGCTTCGATCTCTCGGGTGCGAATGAGCTCAAGGTTTTCCTTGGCAAAAAACCGCAAGCGGATGCCGCCAAGGATGCGCAAGCAAAAAGCAAGAACGGCAAAGGCATTGGTCTTGGTGCACGCTTTGGCGATGTCGAACGCATCGTCGCCACCGGCGCGGTGAGGGTCCTGCAAAAACAAACCGAGCCGGGCAAGCTGCCAGTCGAGGCGAGCGGCGCGATTTTCACCTATCATCCCAAGACCGGGCGCATCCACTTGCAAGGCGGGTATCCATGGGTCAAACAAGGCACCAACTTCATGCGCGCGAAGGAACCCAAGCTCAGCCTGCGCATCGAAAAGGACGGCAGCTTTGTGACCGAAGGCCGCTGGGACATGCGCGGCAAGGTCGAAGATAAAAACAAACCTTAAGCCAGCGGTTTCAATCCATGCACGATCCGGGATCCACCTGCCAAAATACCAGCAACGCCGTGCTCGCCGCCAAAGGCTTGCGCAAAACTTACAACGGCCGCGCGGTTGTCGATGGCGTCACGATCACCGTGAGGGACCGTGAAATCGTCGGCCTGCTCGGGCCCAACGGTGCGGGCAAAACCACCTCGTTCTACATGATCGCCGGATTGGTCCCTGCCGACGATGGATCGGTGAGCTTTCAAGGCCACGATATTTCCGACCTGCCGATGCACCGCCGCGCGCGACTCGGCCTGGGTTATTTGCCGCAGGAAGAATCGGTTTTTCGCAAACTCTCGGTGCTCGACAACCTGCTCGCGATTCTCGAAACGCGACCGAACCTCAGCCGCTCGCAACGCCTCGAACGCGCACATGACCTGCTCGAACGCTTCGGCATTTCGCGCGTCGCAAAGTCGCTCGCCATCACGCTCTCTGGCGGTGAAAAACGCCGCCTCGCCATCGCCCGCTCGCTTTGCTCCGACCCGCGCCTGCTCATGCTCGACGAACCCTTCGCCGGCATCGACCCAATCGCCGTCGAAGACATCCAACGCATCGTGCGCGAACTCCGCGATCGCGACGGACTCGCCATTCTCATCACCGACCACTCGGTGCGCGAGACGCTCTCGATCACCGACCGCGCGTTTCTCATCCACGACGGACGCGTGATCCTCGAAGGCGCGTCCGATGAACTCGTCAACGATCCGATCGCACGCAAGCATTACCTCGGCGATGATTTCCGGATGTGATCCGCCAACCCATTTGTCGGTGAAATTCCAATCGGTCATCTTCGACTTCGACGGCATTCTGGTCGACACCGAATGGGCGATCTATCAGGCGTGGAAACGGACCTTCGAAGCCCACGGTCAGCACTTGCCGCTCGATGTCTACACGCGCTGCATCGGCTCCGACTTCGCCACCTGGTCGCCCAAGACCCACCTCGAAGAACTCACCGGACGCGCCTTCGATTGGCATGACCTCGACACGCGCCGGCAACACGAAATCGAAACGGAGCTCACCCACGAAGGCCCGATGCATGGCGCGATCGAATTGCTCGAATTTTTGCGATCCGCCGAAATTCCATGCGCCGTGGCATCGAGTTCCTCACACCGCTGGGTCGACGGCTGGCTCGAGCGACTCGACCTCACCCAACATTTTCACGCTGTCATCTGTCGAGGCGATGCCCCACGCATCAAGCCCGCGCCCGACCTGTTTGTCGAAGCCGCCAAACAACTTGATGCCCCACCCGAGTGCTGTCTCGTGATCGAAGATTCCATGAATGGCCTCAAGGCCGCCAAGGCCGCAGGCATGCCGACCTGGGTCATCCCCAACCGTGTCACCGATTGCCTTGATTTCACCAACGCCGATCGGGTTTTCCGCTCGCTCGCGGAATGCATGGATGCATTTCGGGCAAGGTGATTTGATTGTAAATCATTGATTATCAGTGGATTGCGAAAAATCAGCCTACGCTCCGACATCGCATTTGCTTACGGACCTTTCGGAGAAAGGTCCCTGCCTGTGCGCTCCCACTTTTCGAGCCATACGGCGAGAATGGCGATGTCGGCTGGGGTGATCCCTGGGATGCGACCAGCCTGACCCAGCGTCGCGGGCCGCACTTCGGTAAAACGCAACTGAGCCTCTTTTTTGAGTCCGCGAATGCTCGTGTAATCCACCCAATCCGGCAGACGCTTGCCCTCCTGGCGCGACATCCGCTCGATCTGTGTGCGCTGGCGGCCGAGGTGGCCCTCGTACTTGAAATCAGTTTCGATGAGCGGCCAGAGATCCAAGTGAAATTGCTCGTGCAATTCCAATGGCAACATCTCCCAGGAGTTTTCACTGCGGCGCAGCCATTGATCCAACTTCACGCCATCGTGCGTCGTCTCTCTCACCCATTTGTCGGCACGCTCGAGTTCGCTCAATTTCCACTCGACCCGCCGCAGCCGCTCCCCTTGCACCAATCCGACCGCAGCCGCCTTGGGCGTAAGCCGCAGGTCG
Source organism: Luteolibacter sp. (assembly GCA_044361655.1). Lineage (GTDB taxonomy): Bacteria > Verrucomicrobiota > Verrucomicrobiia > Verrucomicrobiales > Akkermansiaceae > Luteolibacter. The sequence goes on from JBIKIK010000098.1 coordinate 4,569, forward strand.
GCATTATCCTGACGCAGCATCAGGCGGTACTCGGCCCGACTGGTGAACATGCGATACGGCTCGGTGCAACCGCGGGTCACGAGGTCGTCGACCATCACCCCGAGGTAGGCCTCGTCGCGCCCCAAAACAAACTCCGGCTCGCCCTTCACTTTCAGCGCGGCGTTCGCCCCAGCGATCAGCCCCTGCCCGGCGGCCTCCTCGTAGCCGGAGGTGCCATTGATCTGACCCGCAAAATACAGCCCTTCGATCTGCTTGGTTTCAAGGGTCGGGCGCAGTTGAGTCGGCGGGCAGTAATCGTACTCGACCGCGTAGCCCGGGCGCAAAATTTCGCAGCGCTCGAGACCAGCGATCGATCGGAGAAACTCCATCTGCACCTCGTAGGGCAGCGAGGTGGAAACGCCGTTGACATAATATTCGAGGGTGTGACGACCCTCGGGTTCGAGGAAAACCTGATGCCGTTCCTTTTCCGCGAAGCGGACGACTTTGTCCTCGATCGACGGGCAATAACGCGGACCCACCCCCTCGATCACGCCGCAGTACATCGGCGACTGATGCAAATTCGCACGGATCGCGTCGTGGGTGCGGGCGTTCGTGTAAGTGATCCAGCAGGGCAGCTGTTCCACGTGGAACGAGGGGTCGCCCCAAGGATTGAGCGTAAAAAGGTCATCGGGCCCACGCGTGAGGGTGTCGGCCATGAAGCTGAATTTCGGCGGCGGCTCGTCTCCATCCTGACGCTCGCAGCGGGAAAAATCGATGGATCGGCCATTGAGTCGGCACGGTGTGCCGGTCTTGAAGCGCTCGATCGCAAAGCCAAGGCGCTTCAGGGCCTCGGACACCTGCGAGGTGGCATCCCCCATGCGCCCACCCTTTTCATTCCGCAAACCCACATGCATCAGACCGCCCATGAAGGTCCCGGCACTCAGAATGACCGACTTGGCGGAAATTTCCAAACCCAGCGAAGTCGTGATACCGACCACCCGATCCCCCTTCACGAGGATGTCGGCGACATTTCCCTGATGAATTTCCAAACCCGCCGCGCCCTCAAGTTCGCGCTTGATCCGAAACTGATAGGCCTTCTTGTCGCATTGCGCGCGGGGGGCGCGGACCGATGGGCCCTTGGAGGCGTTGAGCATCCGCCACTGGATCGCGGTGGCATCGGTGTTGATCCCCATGATCCCGCCCAAGGCATCAATTTCACGAACCATGTGGCCTTTGCCGAGTCCGCCAATCGCGGGGTTGCAGGACATTTGGCCGATGGTGTCGAGATTCTGGGTCAGCACCGCCACCTCGCAGCCCAGCCGCGCCGCTGCCAAGGCTGCCTCCACGCCAGCATGACCCGCGCCGATCACCAGGACATCATAAGTTTTCGGATAAAGAAACATCGAAGGGCGGGGATCATAAGGCCAGCCCACCACCCCCTCAAGCCCGGAAAAAGGCAGGGACCTTTCTTTGGGCAGGGACCTTTCTCCGAAAGGTCCGCATGCGAATGCAACATCAATGCAGGTGCCCCATCTTCCTCACGGACGCTTTGGAAAAGCGTCCCTGCCGTAGAACCTTACCACCCCATTCCGTGCCCTGGCCGCCAAACATGTGGCCATTCCTCATAACTAGCAACCAAACTCGCCCTTACTGGATTTTCCCGAATGTAAAACCATGTCGATTGATGATCCTCCTCGTTGCGGATTCGATGATCAAAATAATCACGCTGCCAAGCGATGCCGCAATGCCTCGCCGTATGG